>CALBPX010000115.1 GCA_937899055.1 uncultured Bacteroidales bacterium | reverse complement strand
CAGATTTTTGCCCAGAATGTAAATGTCAGCGGTAGAGTCACCGATCAGAACGGTGAACCGGTACCGGGCGCCAGCATCTATGTGAAGGGCAGCCCCAAAACCGGAACCAGCTCGGATGCAGACGGCCGCTACTCACTCAAGTGTGCAGGCAACGCAACACTTGTTTTCTCTTCAGTTGGATACGGAAACCTCGAAATTCCCGTAAACAACAAGAGTGTAGTTAACGCAGTCCTCAGAGACGACGCCAACGTTTTGGGCGATGTCGTTATTACGGCAGAGTATGGCCAGAAACGTGTCCAGCGTTCAGTGGGTTCTGCAGTTCAGAACGTAAAGGCAACTGATATTCAGGAGTCTGGTCGTGACGCTTTCGTAGCTGCTCTCCAGGGCCGTGTATCAGGTATGACTGTTACCACCACAAGTGGTGCTCCCGGAGCTTCAACTAGCGTAATTCTCCGTTCTCCGACTTCCATTTCCGGAAACAACCAGCCTCTGTACGTTATCGACGGTGTGCCTATGAACAACAGCACCTTTGACTCCCGTAACGGATTTGCAGTTGATGACCTTTCAGACAATGGCGGTCAGGTAAGATTCTCCAGCTTGTATGATGACTATTCATCAAGAGGAAACGACATCAACCCTGAGGACATTGAGAGCATGACCATCCTTAAGGGTGCTGCAGCTGCAGTGCTTTACGGATCAGATGCTTCAAACGGTGCTATCGTGATTACCACCAAGAAAGGTTCTGCAGGAGCCGGCAAGGTTACCTACAGCAATCAACTTACTTGGAGCAAGAGCTATGGCTATCCTGAGTCTCAGACTGAATTTGCAAACGGTCAGTATGGTGTAACAAACTACTACTATACTTCACGTTTTGGTGGCAGATATCCTTCTGACGGCAGCGTCAAGCTTTATGACAACGTAAAGGCTCTGCTTCAGACCGGTTTCTCACATCAGCACAATGTAGCAGTAGAAGGTGGTACAGATAAAGTTACCGTTCGTGGAGCTGCTTCATATCTGGATCAGAAAGGAACAGTAAAGACTACTGAGTATGAGAAGCTCAACCTCTCACTCTCAGGAAGGGCACAGGTAACCAAATGGCTGAATTTTGATGCCATGATGAGTTACACCCAGTCTGATAACCACAAGGCTCAGAAGGGCGCTTACGGTGTTCTCCGTAAGGCTGTTATCTGGCCTATTGTTGATGATATGCGCAATTATCTTGACGAAGACGGTGTTCAGATGAGGCTTCCTAACTACTATACTGATACAGACCTGATGAACCCGCTGTACGACCTTCACAAGAATCGCGACTATGATGAGACAAAGAGATTCATCACCACCCTTGGTGTGAACATCACTCCTACCAAGAATACTTTCCTCACAGCAAGAATGGGATGGGATAACTCAAAGTCCACATACGAAAAGTTCTATCACCCATACTACTACAACCGCGGCAGCGGAACCTATGGTGAGGGCGGAGGTATCAATATTTCCAAGTATGACCTTGCAGACAAATCTGTGAACATCCTTGCAGGTTACAACAACCAGTGGGGAGACTTCACTTTCAGAGGTCAGGTTGGTTACCACCAGCAGGAAAATGCAGTAGAGAGCATAGCAACCTATGGTTCCAAGTTCAAGGCTGTTGACTTCTACTCTCTGGCAAACTGCGATCCTGAAACCATTACTACCCGTACCCGTCATTCTAAGAGAAGACTTCAGGGTATATCCGGAGCTTTGGAATTCGGCTGGAGGAATATGGCCTTCCTGAACTTCCGTGCCCGTAACGACTGGTCTTCTACCCTTCCGAAGGACAACCGCTCATTCTTCTATCCTGCAATTGAGGCATCCTTCATTGCAACTGAACTTCCTTTCCTGAAGAACAACGACTATCTGTCATACCTGAAAATCCGTGCTTCTTTTGCAGAGGTAGGTAAGGATGCAACTCCTAATGCAATCTATCCGGCACTTGAAACAACCGACAATATCGGTGGTGGATACAAGTACGGTTATACTGGTCCTAACCCTACCCTCAAGCCAGAGATGAACGATGAGACCGAAATCGGATTTGAGGCAAGACTCTTCAACGACAGAGTAAACATGGACTTCTCTTATTTCTGGAGAAAATGTAAGAACCAGTATGTAACAGACTTCCGTCTGTCATACGCTACTGGATTCGTTCTCAATAACATGAACGTTGGTACATTCAAGACCTGGGGATGGGAATTCCACATTGACGGTGATGTTCTCCGTACTTCTTCCGGCTGGAGATGGAACATCGGTCTGAACCTCGACCACAGTGATTCAGAAGTTACCTATCTTCCTGATGCAGTATCCGAGTACTACAACGCTTACACCTGGGTTATCGACGATGTACGTAATGGTGTAAAGAAGGGTTATCCTATCTATGCAATGACCGGTTATGACTACCAGAGAAACTCAAAGGGACAGGTTCTTATCAGCCCTAGCACCGGTCTTCCTCTGAGCAAGGCCGAGTGGGTTTACATTGGCGACCGTAACCCTAAACTGAAATACGGTATCACTTCTTCAGTTTCATGGAAGAACTTCCGTTTCTCCATGTTGCTTGACGGAAGATTCGGAGCCGCAGTTGTAAATGCAACCAAATGGAATATGATGGTTAACGGAACCAGCGAGGAGTCTGTAAAACTGCGTCAGCAGGGTAAATATACTTTCAACGGTATTCTCAAGAACGGTCTGGAAGATACTTCCAACCCTACTCCTAATAATATCGTAGTAGACTTCTCCAACCTGCCCAGCTACTATTTAGGCCCTGGTATCAACTGGCTCGAAAAGCATGTTAATTACCTTCGTCTCAAGGAGTGCAGGTTCCAGTACACAGTTCCAAAGAACTGGCTCAAGAACGCAACTCACAACCTTCTCTCAGCAGCAAGCGTATGGGTAAGTGCAAATGACCTGTTCACTCTGACTAACTACTCCGGTATTGACCCTGTTGGAAATGCAAACTCTGCAGCTCTTGGTGGAACCGGTGGATTCGGAATCGACAGCTGGGGTACTCCTACTCCTAGAAGCGTTTCCGTTGGTATCAACTTAACCTTCTAATCGCAAGGAATATGAAAAAGATATATACTATAATTCTTATTGCAACTCTGGGCTTCTTCATGACAGGTTGCGACCATTATCTGGATGTCAATAAGAATGTTGACGCTCCGGATGAGCAGCAGGTAGAAGATTACCTGTATCTTGCAGGCGTTGAAGCTGCATTGCAGGGCCTGTATTGGGATATAAGGGCTACCGGTCCTCTGTCTCAGATGATGGGTACTTCTTCTTACACAGGATTCTGCAGCCAATACTGGACTCCTTCAGACGCTGGTGGAGAAATGTGGAGGGTAACCTACTGGCTTCAGGGTATGAACCTTGAGAACATCATCAAATATGCAGTAGCCAATGAAAGATGGACTATGGCCGGTATAGGTTATGCCCTCAAGGCTCACTCTTGGGATGTTTCTACAAAGGAAGTTGGCGAAATGCCTCTGCAGCAGGCATTCGTTCCCGGAACTCTGTCTTTTGACTATCAGTACCAGGATGAAATTTATGACTCTATCCAGACTTGGGCT
Source organism: uncultured Bacteroidales bacterium (assembly GCA_937899055.1). Classification (GTDB taxonomy): domain Bacteria; phylum Bacteroidota; class Bacteroidia; order Bacteroidales; family UBA932; genus Egerieousia. The sequence goes on along the minus strand of CALBPX010000115.1, from coordinate 33,301 downwards.
CTCAGGGCAATTGATTATCTTGAGAGATCAGATGCCACAAACTATGGTAACCAGTTGAAGAACTATGATATCATTTATGCAGGCAATTCAACCAAGTGGATTCAGTTTGCACACGGAATCCTTTGCCGTAATCTCATCTCTCTGAGCCGCAAGAGTGATTTTACCACAAAGTATGCAAATGATGTTATTGCTCACGGAAAACTTGCCATGCAGACTCTTGGAGACGATGCAGTGCTTCAGACTCTTGGAGGTGGTTCCACTGCAAAATATTCTGCTTACAACAATTTCTGGAGCCCTTACAGAGGCAACCTTACCAACTATTATTGGCAGAGTGATTTCATTGTCAAGATAATGACCGGAACCGTTCCTTTGTATGACGAAGCTACCGGTGACCTTATCAACACTGAAAAAGACGATTCCCGCAAGGATTACTTCCCTTACAAGCTCAATCCTAACCAGATAATAACAGACACTCTGGTAGAGGAGACCGGCCACTATGATCCCCGCGCTGCAGCAAAACTTGCAACCAGAGATAATGTGACCTATGAGAACATAGATAAGGAAGAGGTTGTTAAGTACTACAAGTACTATGGAGCTCAGTTCACTAGCAGCACTGGATACCAGGGCTGGTCAACTCCTAACTTCTGGGGCCGAGTTGCAACTTCAAGCACCCTTTATGACGGAACAGGCCGCTGGCTTTATCGTGAGGATGCTCCTTACATCATCATGACTTCAGCTGAAATCCAGTTTGACATGGCTGAGGCTTATTGGTATCTTGGCGACAAGGCCAATGCTCTTGCTTGCTGGAAGAAAGGTGTTGAACTTGACATGCAGTTTACAAGCAAATATCTGTTCCCAGGTTCTCCTAAGGCCAATTCAGACGGAACATTTGCAAACTATGGTTCACTGCCGGGCGGTGACAAGATTGCAAAGTCTCTGTTTGACAAGCTTGGAAATGAGTATCTTGAAGGACCTTATGTTAGTGGTATCACTACTTCTACCCTTACCCTCAGCCATATTATGATGCAGAAATATGTCCACCTCTTCCCTTGGGGCGCATACGAGGCATGGGTTGACCTGCGTAAATATCATTATGATATAGATTATACCGGAGATTATCCTACAGAAGGAAATGGCTGGTCAAAGACTTATGTCGAACAAAAGAGGGATACCGATAATTCAAAGGTTTATAAGGGATTCTATCTTGCTCCTGCACAGGTTGCTGGAAGAAGAGGTTCTTATAATGAGAAGAATGGCGGTTCTCCTGCCTATCGTATGACTCCTCGTTATAACTCCGAGTATATGTGGAACAAACAGGCTCTGAGAAACCTCAAACCTATTCCCGCTTTGGTTCACGACTCAGATAACGATACCGATGCTTACACTAATTATCAGTGTTCGATTCCTTGGTTCGCTTACCCTGGAGATATGCCTGAATCACTTCCTTATAACTATTAATGATTTATGGATATGAAAAAGATATTATTATCAATAGTAGCTGTTGCTGTAGCGCTGGTATCTTGCTCAAAACATGAGATTATGTATGACATGACTCCTGTTTCTGATGACGATGCAGAATTCCAGTTGCACTATATGGAGCCTGTTGTAGCTTCTGCTACAAATTATATGGACTCCGTTTTCATCAACGGAACTCTCTATTCTAGTATAGATGGTTCTGGTAGCCTTGCCACTTACAATGGTGTTCCCGGCGGTGGTGTGGGAAGATTTTTCCGCGCTCCTGCTGGAAGCATGAACATAAAGTTGTGGCGCAAGGGAGCAATTGTTTACGACAAGGATGTGACCGTTACAAAAGGTAAGCAGAATGTTATCATCTACGATCTCAACCAGACACCTGTAGTAATTGACAACCAGTTCCCTTATTGGAGCAAGACAGCTCCCGCAACTGTTGCAAACTGGGGAACAGACTCTGTCTGCAAGGTTATGTTCCTGAACTTCCTCTATGAGAGTCCAGGTGTTCCTTATCCTGGAAAGCTCCAGTATCAGGGTATCCGTCAGGGAGAGGATGAATGGTTCAATGTTGGCGAGCCTGTAGGTTTCGGAGAGGCTACGGACAGAGTGGAAATCATACTTCACAAGACTGTTTACAACTCATCCGGATATCAGAGAATCGACTACAGAATTCTTGACGAGGACGGCAACGAACTTCAGAAGTGGAACGGCTCCAGGATGGTGAAATACTCCGATTACTGGACCGGTTATATAGGAAGAGTTTACATGCATTTCTTCAGAGGATACAGAACAACTTCTCCTGTATGCAATGTTTCACAGTGGACTTCCCTGTAAAATTTGCACATATGATGTGACCCCCAAAAGTTGGACGGTTTAACATTATTTTGGAGGCTTATGATTGGAATAGAGCTCGGTATTGAACCGGGCTCTTTCCTTTTAGCCTCAGTTCTATTTTAAACCTATCAATAATCTCCTCTGGTTTCTTTTTTCTTGGGCCTTCCCATATCTTTTGGCCGGTCTTTTTTTTCAGAATTTCCAGCGACATTTCAGAATTGTCTTTCAGAAACATTGCCCGGGTTTGTCAAATATGGAACGGATTTTGAGAATACAGAAGTCAGTTGGTTATAGAAGATTGAACAAGTTTCACAAATTGTGTATATTTGCGTTGGAAATTAACTTTAAAAACTATAATAAGATGAAAAGATTTTTGATTCTTGCAGTTGCACTGATGATTGCTCTTCCTAACTTTGCACAGAAACTGTCAAAGGAGGAAAAAGCAGCTCAGATCAAGGCTCTTAACGAAACCGCTATCAAGGCTATTGAGGAAAATGACTGGGCTATCGTACCTACTTCCTACATTGATTCAGACGGTATAGACAACCAGCTTACAGACAACGGAATTTTCATTTCCTACGAAAAGACCGCTTTCTTTGCACAAGGAGCAAGGGTTTGTGGCGACAGCCGTACACTCGTTGCAGAGGTAAAGGATTTTGACAAGAAGATTGACAAGAAAGGAAACCTCAAGATGAGCTTCAATGTTCAGGGAAGATACATCCAGGGCAAGTATCAGATTACCATGCGTGCCGCCAGCGGAAACATTGCTGACGTAATCTTCACTCCTACATCAGGAACCGTCCGCAAGTTCCAGGGCCCTATCGTTCCTTCAAAGGTAGCCGGCTTCTATAAGAAATCCAGCCCTATGTAGTCTTATGTTTCCTAAAAAGGTTTATCAGACAAGAAGACAGCTTCTTGCAAAAGACGTTGAAAGCGGGGTCATTTTGATTCCGGGCAACAGTGAGGCTCCGGCCAACTATGCAGACAACTGCTATAAGTACCGTCAGGACAGTACTTTCCTTTATTTTTTCGGGCTTCAGGATCCTGATTTTGTGGGCGTTATAGATGTTGACAAGAATCAGGACATAATTTTCGGAAACGATGTGTCCATTGATGACATCATCTGGATGGGCCCTCAGAGGAGCGTTGCCGACAAGGCAGCAAGGGTAGGGGTGGAAAAGACCAAGAAGCTCTCCGAACTTCCCAAGTACATTAAGGCAGCCATCAAGGCCGGCCGTAAGATTCATTATGTCAACCCTTACCGCTACCAGGTGAAGATCCTCCTCAGCGATTTGCTGGGCATTCCGGTTGCCGCTCTTGCAAAGAATCAGTCCGTCAAGCTGATCCAGGCTGCCGTATCGCAGAGGATAGTGAAAGACAAGTATGAGATTGCAGAAATCGACCATGCCTGCGACATAGGCTATGCAATGCACTATTTTGTAATGCAGAACTGCAAGCCCGGCATCGCTGAGCAAACTCTTGCCGGAATGATGGATGGAATTGCAATGAGCAACGGCTCTATGGTTTCCTTTGCCACCATACTTTCTCAGCACGGCGAAACCCTGCACAACCACGACCACAGCGGAATCATTACCAAGGGCAGGTTGCTTACGGTAGATGCCGGAGCGGAAAACAACAACAATTACTGCTCTGATTTTACCCGTACCATGCCTTGCAGCGGCAAGTTTACCACCAAACAGAAGGAGATATACCAGATAGTCTGCGATGCCAACAATCTTGCCCTGCAGCTTGCAAAGCCGGGTGTTGCTTACTTTGATGTGCACGTGGCAGTTTATCGCCTGTTTGCCGAGCGTCTGAAGGCTCTGGGGCTTATGAAGGGCGATATAGACGAAGCTGTTGAAGCCGGTGCTCCGGCTCTGTTCATGCCTCACGGCCTGGGCCACAACATGGGCCTTGACGTACACGACATGGAAAACTATGGCGAAGATTATGTAGGCTACGGCAGTGCCGCAAAACGCAGCAAGAAGTTCGGCTACGGAAGCCTCCGCATGGCCCGTAAACTCGTTGAAGGTAATGTAATTACCGATGAACCCGGCATTTACTTCATACCGGCTTTGATAGAAAAGTGGAAGAAGGAGAAGATAAACGCTCAGTTCATCAACTTTGCCAAGCTGAAAGACTATTACGACTTTGGCGGAATCCGTCTTGAGGATGATGTCCTCATTACCAAGACCGGCAACCGCCTGCTCGGCTCCAAGAGACTTCCTATCACCGTTAAGGAAGTAGAAGAAGCAATGAAAGGCTGATTCTGGCCGTGACCCGTAAATGGCTGACGAACAGCTAAATGTAAAATCTCCTGTATGCGTTTTTGCCTATAGGAGATTTTATAATATGCTGTATATTAGACAGTTGGCGGGCACGGCTATTTGGCTCGGTAGTAAAGAACCTTCGGCCTCCTCCTTTTAGTACCTCCCCTCGGTTAGGGTAAAAAAACAAAGCAGGTATTGTTTAGGGCCAAATACCTGCCTTTAATTGTTACTGATTTGTCATTATTATGACAATGCAAATGTAATCAAATCTTTCAAACCTGCAACAATTTTCATCTTTTTACCATGCTTGATTTGATATTTCAGGAAGCCGGGCAATTGCAGGGGTGTAAAAAAGAAAAGCCCTCTGAAATTCAGAGGACTTCAATTCAGTACCCGGAGCCGGGATCGAACCGGCACAGGTTTTACCCCACTGGTGTTTGAGACCAGCGCGTCTACCAATTCCGCCATCCGGGCATCTCAAACAGGACTGCAAAGATATGCAAAAAAATATAATGGCGGATATATGGGAGTTGCAAAATTGCCCCTGCAAGATAATCAGGTGGTAGGCTTGCAGCGGCGGCCTTATATGAAGTGTTAAGGTCTATATGTTGCCCTTTTTGCCTGGTCTGTGGTATTTGTTCTTGCGGCCTATTATCTTGTTCTTGATTTCCGTCAGGCTTTCTCCTATTTTTTCGCCTATTTGCATTTCGGCCTCGTCTATCTTTTCCAGGATTGTCTTTTTCTGTTCAACAATCTTTCCCATAAGGGTTGCCTGAGAGCAGGTCAGGATCTTGACATGGACAATGTCTCCGGGTTTTGAACTTTCGGCATCAAAGACGCAGAACTTGTTCTGGGGAGTACGGCCGGTCATCTGGTCTGGTGAACGCTTGGAGGGGCCTTCTACCAGAACTTCGTAGGTTTGCCCAATGCATTTTTGGTTGGAGGAGAGGCTCAGGCGGTTCTGGAGCTCAATTATCTGGTTCAGACGCTCTGTCTTTACGGCTGCGGGCACATCGTCCGGATATTTGCGGTCTGCCAGAGTGCCGGGCCTCTGCGAATACTGGAACATGAAGGCACTGTCGTAGCCAACTTCTTCCATCAGACTCAGGGTCTGCCTGTGGTCTTCTTCAGTTTCAGAGCAGAAGCCTGCAATAATGTCTGTGGTAATGGCGCAGTCCGGAATGATTTCTCTTATGGCCTTAATCTTTTCCAGATATTCTTCACGGGTGTATTTGCGGTTCATCTTCTGGAGCATGCTGTTGCTGCCGCTCTGGACCGGAAGATGTATGTGAGGGCAGATATTGGGGTACATTGCCATGGTGTATAATACTCCGCGACGGATGTCTTTTGGATGGGATGTCTGGAAGCGGATTCTCATCTTTGGGCAGGCCAGGGCTACAAGTTCCAGAAGCTGGGCAAAGTTGACTTTTTCTGTAGGGTTCTCTGGATTTACCCAGTTGTAGGAATCTACGTTCTGGCCCAGCAGGGTAACCTCCTTATACCCGTCTTTTACGAGTTTTTCTGCTTCGGCAACAATGCTTTTGGGATTGCGGCTGCGTTCTCTTCCGCGTGTGAAAGGAACTATGCAGTAGGAGCACATGTTGTTACAGCCCCTCATTATTGAGATGAAGGCGGAAACTCCGTTGGACGCCATTCTTACAGGCCCTATATCGGCATAGGTTTCTACCTTGGAAAGCTGGGTTTCGGTCATCTTGCCGCCTTTGTCTCTGATGTAGGAGATTACAGCCGGCAGGCTTCGGTAGGAGTCCGGACCTATGGTAAAATCTACATTGCCGTTTTTCAGGAGCTCTTCCTTGAGCCTCTGGGCCATGCATCCGAGTATGCCCACAATGACCGAAGGCCGCTTTTTCTTTTCCAGACGGAACACATCCAATCTGCCAAGTACGCGCTTTTCGGCATTGTCTCTTACGGAGCAGGTGTTGACGAGTATGACATCTGCCTCAGCGATGTCTGAAACCAGGCTGCAACCTGCCTTTTGGAGAATAGACATGGCAACCTCAGAATCGTTTACGTTCATCTGGCACCCGTAAGTCTCTATGTAAATCTTGAGTTCCATTGCTCTTGCAAAGATAATGGAAAAATGCCGAGCAGAGAGGTATGGATAAAATTTCTTACATTTGCATCTGTTGAAAATTTTCCTGAACAAAACATTCGGAGCCATGCGTGTATCAATAACGGTTCACAGGTTGTTTCTGACGATGTCTGCCTTGGTTGCAGCGGCGGTATTTTCCGTCTCATGCTCAAAGACCTACAAAGACATCGACGTTAAGGATGTGAGGTTGGAAAACATGCGCCTTTCGTCGTTGCGCAGCGTAGATGCTGTAATGGCCGTAGAAATAGAAAACCCAGCCGTTCAGCGCTTCAAGGCGGAAAACATCAAGGGAACCATATACCGGAAAAGTGAGCAGGTGGCAACTTTTTCTTCAGACGATGTAATTAAGCTGGAGCCAAAGAGCGTATCGGAGAGCAAGATAACCGTAAGGGTAACTCTGGACAATCCGCTCAACTTCATAGAAAGCCTGGCCAAAGACCGCGGCCTGAAATTTGGAGACTACACAATAGACATTCAGGCAGATGTTTCCAGCGGGCTTGTAAAGGTGACCTACAAGAAAAAAGGTCTGGATGTGAAATCGATGATGGAAAAAGAACTGTAAAAAGGTTAGGATAATTTTGCCGATATGAAAAGATCTTTGCTGATAATTCTCATTGTCCTGCTGCCGGCAGCCGTTCTCAGGGCGCAGGATACCACAAAGACAGAGGCTCCTTACATAGGAGCTTTAGATTCTTCTTTGATTAACAAGTCTGTGTTTTCGGTCCTTTCTTCTGCATCCGGAGGGAGTGCCGTAATAGACCAGACTCCTCAGACAAAGACCTCTTTTGAAAGATATATGGCAAGCCGCAGCGGCAAGAAGGCCAACGGTTTCAAGATTCTGGTGTATTCTTCAAACTCCAAAGAGGCCAGGGGCGCTTCCTCAGGCATAGCCGGAACTCTCAAGAGCAAATATCCTCATCTGAATGTTTACAGGTCTTTCAAGACGCCTTTCTTTATGGTGCATGTCGGAGATTTCCGTACCAAGACGGATGCCATGAAGGTTCTGTACGAGCTTCAGCCAACCTACAAGCAGGCCAAAGTCATCAAGTCAACTATCGGTTGGTACGCTTTTTAAGCTTTCTCCACCACTTGTTTTTTGTATCCAGGGCCCATTTGAGTATGGGCTTTACATGGCGGTCTATCTTTTCAGGGTAGATGTCGGATATCTTAATCAGGATGCCGGTTTCTTCCACTCCTCCAAAAAAGTCGTTGATGGCGGTGTCGAACACCTTCATAGACGGCGAAAGGTTCATATATGAGTGAATCAGCGGCGGAATGTTTTCTCCGTTGGCTTTGAGTTCTTTTTGCAGGACCTTGAGCGCGTCTTTGTATTCCAGCCCTTCAAATAGGGAGCTGATGTAGGGGTCGTTGAGGTTGAAATCCAATGGATGACTGGCCGTAACAAGGTGTTCCGGATCGGGAAAATACTTGTGGAGGAAGTTCAGCAGTATGTTTCTTGCCCTGCTGTTGTAGCCGGTGTACATGGTAACCTTTCCAAAGAAATACCTGATGTTTTCGTATTTGGCCACAAGAGCCCCCAGGCCGTCCCAGAGGTTGTCGAGGGCAAAGATGCTCTTGCGCCTGAGGTTTGCGCTCTGGTAGTTGGGCTGGATGAAAGACCGTCCGAGTTCTATGGTCCAGGGCAGGTATTCGTTTTTGAACTTGTCTGAGAACGAGAGGATTTCCGTGGTTGCCATTTTGTGTGTTGGAAGGGCGCTGCATACTATGTACCTGTAGCCTCCGATGATTTCCTGATCGTCTTTGTCCCAAACGATGAGCTGATGATATGCGTCGTAAGGGTCTGTGTCAAATTCGTCTATGTCGCAGCTTTTGCCGGTTCCGCCACCGCCCAGCCTGAAGGAAATTTCTCTCAGGCGTCCGATTTCTCTCATTGTGAAAGGAGAGTCCTTGGCCGTAACTTCAAAGATCAGATTGTTTCCCTTGCGGGTCTGACCTATGAACTTGTCGAAAGTCAATTCTCTCTTTATGAGGTCTCTGTCTATAGCCTTAATTACTGTTTCCATAACTGTAAACGAGGTTTCTTATTTTATCGCACCACTGCTGCATGCTTTCTTTAGACTCAGATATCTCCTGCGGGGATATAGGGTCTCCAACCGTAAGGATGTAGGTCTTGTTCTTCTGGCGGAACATTTCCCTCGGGAGGAGTATCATCTCTATGAAAGACTTGATGCCCAAGGCCATCCTTATCTTGGAAGACCAGTAGAAGAGCCCCGAGTTGCGCCCCTTGAAATGCATGGGCACTATGTATCTTTGGCTACTTACTGCCTGGCGGACAAAGCTCTTCTTCCAGGGCAGGTCCTGAATCTTGCCCTTGATCAGACGGGAGCAGGCTCCGGCCGGAAAGTTGAGGACATGGTAGTTGGAATTGTAGAGGTCTATTACTCCGTGAACCTGCTTTTCGCCTGCTGTGCCAAGATTGTTGACCGGAACAAAGATGTCTTCCAACGGCTTTACATTCATCAGGATATCGTTGACCAAAAATTTAGAAGGCCCAAATTTGCGGTTCAGTTCGGAGGCTATGATCATGCCGTCCAGCCCGCCCAGCGGATGGTTGGAAACAAACACAAACCTTGCATTCTGCGGAAATTTTTCCGGATGGAGAACCTTGACCTCAGCCTTGTCGTTGAGGTATTTGAGTACGGCATCGGCAAAATCCACGCCCTTGAGGTGGCCGCTCTCAGACAGTATCTTGTTAATTTCCTTGATATGTATTATCCGGCCAAGAATCCAGATGACAAAGCCCGGCAGCCATTTTGCCAGTTTGGGATTCTTGTCTTTTATAACTTGTTTAAGGTCAATGGGCTCCATTTTCTAAAAATTAATTGCAATAACAGCTAACCGGCACAAATTTACAAAATCCTGCATTTTGGAGTCTGTCTGGCTTGCCTGATTTTTTGTTCCAAGGGCAGTTCAAAACGGATTCTTGTGTATATTTGTACTGAAATGGCAAACGAAAACAACAAATCGGGTTTAGGTCTTTCGCAGACTACCGTCCAGACTCAGACTCTGACTCCCATCCAGATTCAGACAATCAAGCTTCTGGAACTCCCCCTTGTTGACCTGGAGCAGCGTATCAGAAAGGAGATTGAGGAAAATCCGGTTCTTGAAGATCCGGTGGAGGAGGAAAACCAGGAAACCGGCGAGCGTAAGAAAGTGTCGCTGTCGGAAGTAAAAGACGATAACATTCCCTCATACAAACTTTATATCAACAATCGCGGAAGAGACGAAAGGCCTCAGTACAACACATTTTCAGTTAAGGAGAGCCTTTACCAGAGCCTGCTTGGGCAGCTGGGCTGGCGGAAGATGGACGAAAGGCGGCATAACCTTGCTGCGTTCATGGTGTGCAGCCTGGACTCTACCGGTTACCTTACCCGTCCGCTGGAGTCTCTTGCAAACGACATATATCTGCGCCTGGGTACGGAAACCGATTCCAAAGAGTTGGAAGACATACTCGTAAACGATATCCAGCATCTGGATCCGGTAGGGGTGGGCGCCCGCAATACAAGGGAATGTCTGCTTCTGCAACTGAAGGCCAAGGAAAACCGCACTCCGGCCGTGGAGAACGCAATACAGATTCTGAGCGGCTACTATGAGGAATTTACCCGCAAGCACTTTGAAAAGATCATGAACCGCCTTTCCATTACGGAAGATCAGCTCAAGGAGGCTTACGAAGTAATCAGAAAGCTCAACCTTCATCCGGGCGGACAGGTAGATGACTCCTACACGGACCAGACCATGCAGATAGTTCCGGACTTCATACTGGAAAACACAGACGGAAAGCTTACAGTAACCTTGCCCAAGTTCAATGTTCCGCAGATCAAGGTCAACCGCGAGTACGAAAAGTACATGGAACGAAAGCCCGGGAGCACAAAGGAAGAACGCGAGGCCACGAGCTTTGTAAAGAGCAAGGTTGACAGCGCCAAATGGTTTGTGGAGGCCATACGCCGCCGCCAGGACACGATGCAGCGTACCATGGACGCCATCGTAAACTTCCAGACCGAATACTTTCTGGACGGCGACGACACCAAGCTCAAGCCTATGGTACTCAGAAATATCGCTGAGGTAACAGGGCTTGATATATCCACAATATCAAGGGTGGTCAACAGCAAATATGTGCAGACCCCGTTCGGAATCTTTCCGCTCAAGCATTTCTTTTCCGAAGGCATGGTAACAGACAGCGGCGAAGAAGTATCTACCCGGGAAATCAAGAAGATACTGAAGGTCAGCGTAGAAAACGAGGATAAAAGCAAGCCGCTTACAGACGAAGAACTTGTAGATCTGCTCACGGAAAAGGGCTACAAGATATCCAGGCGTACCATAGCCAAATATCGTAGCCAGCTTGACATCCCAATAGCCCGTATGAGAAGGGAAATATGAAGACTTTGAACAATATAGTGGCCTCCTTAGTTTTCCTGGGGGCCTTTTTACAATCTTGCAATATGAAGCAAAACGTAGATTTGATAGGGTATAACGGAGTTGTCTATACGGTTGATTCTGCTTTCAGCATAGCTGAGGCCTTTGCCGTAAAGGACGGGAAATTTGCTGCGGTAGGCACAACGGCAGACATTACGGGTAAATATCAGTCGTCTCAGATGATAGACTTTAAGGGCAGCCCGGTTTACCCAGGGTTCATAGACGCCCACTGCCATCTTCTGGAACTGGGGCAGAATCTGCTGAGCGCAGACCTGAAAGGTTGCCTCAGCCTTGAGGAAGCAATAGGACGGGTAAAGGCCTTCAGAGCAGCGCATCCGGACCTTAAGATGATAAGCGGTGCCGGATGGGACCAGAACCTGTGGAAAAACAAGAGCCTGCCGGACAATGTTTTACTCAGCGATACCTTTAAGGACATTCCGGTTTGCCTGACAAGGATAGACGGTCATGCCGTCCTGGCCAACGAGGCTGCAATCAGATTTCTGGGGCTGAGGGTTCAGGACGAGTCTCTCGACAGTACGGAGTGCATTGTGCGAGCCGGCCGGTTTACTGGCATATTTATGGAGAATATGGCCGTAAGGTTCAAGACAGAGTTCTCCCCCGTAGTTGCAGATAACCTTGAAAGTTCGCTTCTGGAAGCCCAGCAGGAATGTTTCAGATACGGCCTGACCTCCGTATGCGATGCGGAAGAGGAATATGCCACTCTGCAAGCTCTTCTGAACCTCAGCAAAAAAGACTCCCTAAGGCTGAAAGTGGATGCCTGGCCTCTGCCTACGCCGGAGAACTTTGAAAAGGTTGACAGGCCTTTTGTGTTCAAGAACATAAAGGTAGATACATATAAGCTTTATCGCGATGGGGCCCTGGGTTCAAGAGGCTCGTTGCTGAAGCAGGACTATTCCGACATGCCCGGCCTCAAGGGGCTGGAGTTCTATCCCCTGGACACCTTCCGCCGGTATTGCCGCTGGTGCTATGACCATGGATTCAGGGTTGCAACCCACTGCATCGGCGACGAGGCCAACGCTTCCGCCCTGGATGTTTATGCAGAGCTGCTCAAGGGCAAGAACGACCTCGGCTGGAGGATTGAGCATGCTCAGATAGTAGCCGATGAAGACATAGACAAGTTCCGCAGGTATTCCGTAATTCCATCGGTTCAGCCTACGCACTGCACATCCGATATGTTCTGGGCAAAAGACAGGCTGGGCAGCCGCCTCCGTACGGGCTACCGCTACAAGGAACTGCTGGATGAGCTGGGCTGGCTTCCGAGCGGAACGGACTTTCCGATAGAGAGCGTCAATCCGGTTTACACATTCTTTGCCGCAGTATTCCGCAAGAATCTGGACTTTTTGCCGGAAGACGGGTTCCAGATGGAAAACGCCCTGAGCCGCACAGAGGCTCTGCGTTCTATGACGATATGGGCGGCAAAGTCAACCAAAGAAGACTCTTCAAAGGGCAGCATAGAGGCCGGCAAGGCCGCCGACTTTGTAACCACCGATACAGATCTGATGACCGCGTCCGAAAAACAAGTGCCGGGAACTCGTGTTACCGGCACCTGGATTAACGGCATCTCCGTCTATGGTCTTTAGCTCAGATTTTTTCTCCGTAAGCAAGGTCTCCAGCATCGCCGAGCCCGGGAATGATGTAGGCCTTGTTGGTAAGTTCTTCGTCCACTGCTCCTATCCAGAGTGTAACCCTCTTGTGCGGCAGCTGCTTTGAAAGATATGCAAGGGCGGCCTCGCTGCAGATAGACGCCACAATGTGGGTATGTATGGGCTCGCCGTCGTCTATGAGCCTGTTGTAGGCCAGAATCAGGGAACTTCCGGTGGCTATCATGCAGTCCGTAAGAATCAGCACCTTGCCCTCCAGCGGCGGGCGGCTCATGTATTCCATCTGAATTATGAACTTGTTGTCGTTGCCGTATTTGCGGTAGGCGGCTATGAATGAATTTTCTGCCTTGTCAAATACATCCAGTATTCCGTTGTGCAAGGTCAGGCCGGCACGCATGATGGAAGCAATTACAACCTTGTCCTGCAGGGTTTTGCACTGGGCTATTCCCAACGGAGTTACAATGTCGGTGTCTTTGTAGGAAAGGGTTTTGCTGATTTCCATGGCAGCAAAAGTTCCTATTCTTTCCATGTTGCGCCGGAAACGCATGCTGTCTTTCTGGATTTTTTTGTCGCGGAGTTCGGCCAGATACTGGCTGACAATGGAGTTCTTTTCGCAGAGGTTTACTATTTTCATAGGATGTTTGTTTTGACTTCAGACACAAAAATAAGAAAAAAATCAGAGTCCGCCCTCGTCCGCAAAGGAATAGTAGCCTCCTCCGGCTATTATTATATGGTCCATGATTGAAATGTCGCAAAGGCGGGCGGCGCTGACCAGCCTCTGAGTCTGTACGATGTCTTCTTTTCCGGGCTTGCGGCTTCCTCCCGGGTGGTTGTGGACAAGGATTATGGATCTGGCCAGTTTTCTCATGGCTCTTTTGAGTATGATTTTTATATCTACATCGGTTGCCGAAATTCCGCCGCTGCTGAGTTTTTCTTTGGATATGAGGCGGTTGCCCCTGTTCAGGTACATAACCCAACATTCTTCGTGGCTGAGGTCTTTAAGCAGGGGAGCCATTGTCTGATAAGCAGAAACCGACGAATAAATCTGAGGCAGAGGACGGGCAGACTGGCTCTGGTATCTTCTGGAAAGTTCAAATATTGTCATCAGCGATACGGCTTTGCCCACGCCTATGCCGTCAAATTTCTTAAGGTCATCATAGGAGAGCAGGGCCATTCTGGACAGGTCGTTGTCGCATGATGCCAGCAGAGACCTTGCAAGCTCCACCGCATTCTTTTCTCTTGTTCCGCTCCCCAGTATTATGGCAATCAGCTCTTCCGTACTCAGGGCCTGGGCTCCCCTGAGCAGGAACTTTTCTCTGGGCCGCTGACTCTCTTCCCAGTTCCGGATGGTTTTAAGATTCTTTTCCATGACTTTAGACAAATAAAAAACTTCCCGAAAGTCGGGAAGTTTGCTCTGTCTGCCATGCTCAAGCGTAAATAAAACGCTGTGAAAATCTGTAAAAGTAAAAAAGCGGGAACTTTTTTATTTTGCAGGGGCAGCTTCGATTTTAGCCACGTGCTTGGTAAGACCGCTCTTGAGGTTGGAAGCCTTGTTCTTGTGGATGATGCCCTTGTTTGCGAGCTTGTCCAACATTGCAACCATCTTCGGAAGTTTCTCCTCTGCCTCTTTCTTGTCTGTAGTCTCTCTCAGGGCCTTCATTGCGTTGCGGGCAGTCTTAGCGTAATAGTGGTTATGCTCCTTGCGCTTTGCATTCTGGCGCACGCGCTTATCTGCACTCTTGTGATTTGCCATAAATAATTTCTGTTTTTAAAATTTTGTAGTCGGTAGGAGAATCGAACTCCTATTACAAGAATGAAAATCTTGTGTCCTAACCGTTAGACGAACCGACCGTTGGGGGCGCAAAGATATAAAAAATTATTTATTCTGAAAATTTTCTGCCCATTCAAATGAATAAACTATTGATTCCACCTGACGGACCAAGTTCCTCTTCTTGAACTTGGGAGCATAGACAAAGCCCTGTATTACAAGCAATTTGCCCTGCTCTTTTGCATAAAGGACATGCTCTACAAACGGCCCTCCCATAAAATCATTTTCTACCTCCCAAAGGCCTCTGACTTCTACAAAAGACTCTCCTTTGTACTTGTAAGACTTCATGGCCGGTACTTCTTCTCCGGTGTAAGTGGTGCCTTTGTATATGGTCATATAGGTGTTCGGAAACATTCCGGGAACATTTTCCTGAAGAACTTTTTTCTGGCTTTCTACCAAAGCGTCCAGAGTGGGGAACTGAACTCCGTCAAAAGGCACTGTATATATCAGGATTCCCAGGTTGTTGTGGGTGGTTTCCAGCGAAGCCCAGAAGAAGTTGTCCGTGACCTTCTTTATGGAATAACCCTTGGGGAAGTAAGGCGAACCGCCGAACCTTTCCGCAACAACGCTCCTTATGGAGGTTTCCTCGTACTTGCGCGATGCTTTGGATATCCTCTCCTTTTCTATCTGGTCTATGGCGTTGAATATGAGCTCGCTGTTCTGACCAACCAGACGGGTTGCCTGAGCTGCGGAACTGGCTTCTACCGTAATCAGGATCTGAGGCTGGGCCCAGGAGTCTCTGCGGACAAATACTCCGGTGTCTGCCACATTTTCGTTTATATTGAAGAACAGAATGTTGCGGTGTGCCTTAAACAAATCGGAGAAGTCTTTTCTGTCTATGTTTATCAGGGTAAAAGAGGCTTCCCTCTGAGGCAGCATCGGATAGTCGGTTGCAAGAACGTCTCTTACGGCGGAGCCGGTTTCGCCGTCCCAGTCTGTTTTGTCAAGTACTACGATTACTTCGCCTGCCTTGCCGGTTACGGTTTTCATGTAGGCGGAATTGTCGTTGCTGCAGCTATAGAGCAGCGGTATCAAAACGGGGAGTATAAACAGTATCTTTTTCATGGAAGCAAAGTTAGGCCTAAAGCGCCCAAACGTAGCGTTTTTTTTATCAATTATTTATCATTATTTATCCGGGGCGGGGCTGCGCCCTGTTACCTGAGCAGGCGCATGATATCGTTCCCGAAGGCCAGAATCATCAGGGCTATCAGCAGGAACATGCCTACGGTCTGGGCGGCCATCAGGAACTTATCGCTGGGCTTTCTTCCTGTAACCATCTCATACAGAGTAAACAGTAAATGTCCTCCGTCCAAAGCCGGAATGGGGAGTATGTTCAGGACCGCCAGCATTATAGACAGAAATGCGGTAATGCTCCAGAAGGCGTGCCAGTCCCAGTAGCCGGGGAATATCTGCCCTATGGCTATGAAGCTTCCTACAGATTTGTAAGCCTTGGTCTTTGGAGTAAATATGAGTTTGAGCTGCTTCCAGTAGTTGCTTATCTGCTGCCCGGCCTTCTTGATGCCCGCAGGAATTGCCTCAAAGAAAGAATAGTGCTTTTCCGTAACCTTGTAGAACTTGGTAAGATCGCCGTCGATGCCTATTTCCAGAAAGCCTTCCTGGCTGACGTTCAGCGGAATCTGCAATAGCTGAAGGCTGTCGGAATCTCTGAGGACGGAGGCCGTAATTTGAGATGAGGGATGAGCGGAAACAAATTCTCTTACTTCCGAAAACATCAGAGGACGTCCGCCCTCGGCCGCAAACAGAGTGTCTGTAGAAACGGAGTCTTTGGCCGGAAGGTTGAACGAAAGTATCATATCGCCCTTGAGCAGCCCGCAGTCCGCGTTTAAAGAGGTATCGCTGATTTCACGGACAACAAACGGAATTCCGTAGTCGAACAGGTCTGCACTTTCCAGAATGGCGGGCATATAAGTTGGGTCAATTGATACATCCACAGTTTTGCCGCCTCTTTCTACACTTGCGCTCTTTGCTTGGTCCTGAATGAGTTGCAGGCGCAGCTCGTCAAACTTTTCTACCGGCTTTCCGTCAAACGAAATCACTTTGTCGGCATTGCGGAAACCTATTTCCTGGCCGAGGCTGTTGGTGGAAATACCGGTGGTGACGTCGGCGTTTCTGATGTATTTTTCGCCCCAGGTTCCCATCATTGCGCAGTAAATCACTATTGCAAGGATGAGGTTGAAGAACACTCCCCCGAACAGCACAAAGAACCTCTGCCATGCAGGATGGCTTCTGAACTCCCAGGGCTGAGGTTCGGCCTGTATCTGTTCCTTGTCCATGCTCTCGTCTATCATTCCGGCAATCTTGCAGTAGCCGCCCAGCGGCAGCCAGCCAATGCCGTACTCCGTATCGGATTTCTTGGGTTTCCACTTGAACAGGGCAAAGCCGGCATCAAAGAACAGGTAGAACTTTTCTACCTTTATCCTGAACAGCCTTGCAAAGAAGAAATGTCCGAACTCGTGTATCAGAATCAGGAGGCTGAGAGCCAGCACAACCTGAAGTATCTTCATGAAAACTACCATATTTCAGTCTTTAAAAGTTCCTCCGCCAGCGTCTTTGACTCTTTGTCTGTAAAGAAGATGTCATCTACTGAAGGAGAGGCCACAAAATTACATTTTTCCAGCGTCTTTTCTATGATTTTGGGTATTTGCGTGAATTTTATTTCCGAACGGAGGAAAGCCGCTACCGCCACTTCGTTTGCCGCATTCATGGCGCAGGGGATGTTGCCGCCCTTACTGAAGGCCTCGTACGCAATTCTCAGGCATGGGAATTTTTCCGTATCGGGAGCAAAGAAGGTCAGCTGTGCAAGTTCAGAAAAGTTGAGCCTGCGGGTGTCCAGATCTATGCGGTAGGGGTATGAAAGGGCTACTTGAATGGGCACCCTCATGTCAGGCCAACCGAGCTGGGCCTTGATGCTGCCGTCAGAGAACTGAACCATGGAATGGATGATGCTCTGCGGATGAACCACCACCTCAATCTTTTCTACCGGAGTGTTGAACAGCCAGGCGGCTTCCATGATTTCCAGCCCCTTGTTCATCATTGTGGCGGAATCTATGGTAACCTTGTGCCCCATCTTCCAGTTGGGGTGGTTGAGGGCCTGCTCTACGGTTATGTCTTCAAATTTTTCTGCCGGAAGGTTGAAGAACGGGCCTCCGCTGGCCGTAAGCAGGAGTTTTTCTATCCGGGCCTTTTCGCCCTGCAGGCATTGGAAGATGGCCGAATGTTCGCTGTCAACCGGAAGTATCGGGCTGCCGGACTCCCGTGCCAGGCGGGTGACTATGCTTCCGGCGGCAACCAGGGTTTCCTTGTTGGCCAGGGCAATGACCTTGCCTTTCTTGATGGCGGATATCGTAGGGGCAAGTCCGGAAAAGCCCACCATTGCGGCCAGAACTATGTCAACATTGCTTGCTCCGGCAAGTTCTCCGGCCGATTCTACTCCGGCAAAAACCTTTATGTCCAGCGGGTCCAGAGCCTCTTTTACCTGAGCGTATTTGTCTTTGTTGCAGATTACTGCGGCGTTAGGTCTGAACTTGAGGGCCTGTTGGATCAGAAGTTCGGCATTGCTTCCGGCCGAGAGCATTTCTACCTGGAAAATATCCGGATGGTGAGAAATCACATCCAGAGCCTGCGTGCCTATGGAGCCGGTGGAACCCAGAATTGCTATCCTTCTTTTACTATCTTCCATAAATTCGTTTAACTTTGCACTCGCAGGATGGAGAGAATTATAGGCATAGATTACGGCAGAAAAAGGGTCGGGCTTGCAGTCAGCGACCCTCTGGGCATCTTTGCCACTCCTCTGGACTGCACATCAGGTGCAAAGATAATTGATTATCTGAAAACCTACACAAGCAAAGAGGCCGTAAAACTCTTTGTGGTGGGCTATCCAAAGAATCTTGACGGCACTGACAGCGAGAACCTGAAGTTTGTAGAGGCCTTCCTGAAGAACCTTCGTAAGACCTTCCCCGATATTCAGGTAGTTCTTGAGGATGAGCGGTTTACTACCACGCTGGCGCATAGGGCCATGATAGACGGAGGCATGAAAAAGAGCGAGCGGCGCATAAAGGGCAATGCAGACAAGATAAGCGCCGTGCTGATTCTCCAGTCCTATCTTGACCGGCAGGCCAATATTTCTCATCGCGATGAAAATAAATAAGATAACCATTCAGTTTTAGGATTATGATACTCCCGATATATGTTTACGGACAGCCGGTGCTCAGAGAAATTGCAAAACCGGTGGACCTTGAAATGGAAGGCCTGGACCAGCTTATTGCCGATATGGAAGAAACAATGAAGAATGCAGACGGAGTGGGCATTGCAGCTCCTCAGGTTGGAAGGAGCCTGAGGATTCTGATTGTCTCCGGAGCAGACCTTTCCGAAGACTATCCCGAACTCAGAAACTTCAGGAGGGTGATGATTAACCCCGAGGTCATAGAAAAGAGCGAAGAAACCGCCGAGTATTCAGAGGGTTGCCTGAGCGTTCCGGACATAAACTGCAACGTCATACGCCCCAAACGCATAACCGTAAGGTATATCAATCAAAACAGAGAAACCGTAACGGAATCTTTTGACGGCTTTGGATGCCGTATGGTGGAGCACGAACTAGACCATCTGGACGGCCACATGTTTGTTGACCGCGTAAGCCAGATACGCCGCAAGCTAATAGGCGGCAAACTCCGCAAACTGGAAACCCGCAACTTCCGCCCCCGCTACAAGATCAAATAGGGAGCAGGCCGGCTACAGCTGGCTGTAAGCTATGTTGTAGGTATCGCCGTCTTTGAGGTTGCCGGTAGAAAGACCTTTCCTCAGCCATTTTTCTCTCTGGGCGCTGGTTCCGTGCGTAAAGGCGTCCGGAACGGTGTAGCCCTGAGCCTTCTTCTGCAGATAGTCGTCGCCGATTACCTTGGAGCAGTTGATGGCGTTGAGGACGTCCTGCCTGTCTATGGAGTTGAACATCTTGCCCTCGTGGTAGCCCCAGACTCCGGCTAAAAAGTCTGCCTGAAGCTCCAGCCTAACGCTCCAGTTGTTGGCTGTGGTCTGGTCCGAAGACTGCATCTTCTGATGTACCTGGCTGAGGATGCCCAGCAGGTTTTCTACATGGTGGCCAACCTCGTGGGCAATTACGTATGCGTAGGCAAACTCACCGTCTGCGCCCAGCTGCTGCTTCATAGATGAGAAGAAAGACAGGTCTATGTAAAGGGCCTTGTCTGCCGAGCAGTAGAAAGGACCTACGGAACTGGTTGCTCCGCCGCAGCCCGTCTGTACAGAACTTGTAAACAGAACCATCTTTGGGGGTTCATATTCCTGGCCTACCTGCTCGCGGAACACCTTGGCCCAGACATCTTCTGTAGAAGCCAGAATCTGCATGGAGAATTGGGCAAGAGCCTCTTCCTCAGCCGTGGGCTGGTAATCCTGCGTGGTTTCCACTCCGCCTCCGGTCAGCAGGCCTCCGTTGTTGGCGGCGTCTTGGAGTACGCTCCGCGGATTTCCGCCCATAATCCAGGTAATCAAGCCTATGATGATGAGCCCGCCAAGTCCCATTCCGGCTGCTTTTCCTGTGGACATGCCCCTGCGGTCGTCCACATTGGAGCTGGTCCTTCTTCCTTCCATTTTCATAATGTTGTGTATTTTAGGTTGTTGATATTTCTTTGCAATAACAAATATAAGCAATTATTTCAGGATTGCAGTCAGACTTTGCCGAGTTTCCTAAGTAACTCCCAGAGCACAACTCCTATGCAGACCGAAACATTCAGGGAATGTTTTGTTCCGAACTGGGGAATCTCTATGCAGGAATCGCTGAGATCTACAACCTCCTGCTGAACTCCGTGAACCTCGTTTCCGAATACCAAAGCGTATTTTACGCCCGGCTCCGCCTTAAACTCCGCCAGGGAGGTGGAGTTCTCTGTCTGTTCTATGCTCACAACCGTGTAGCCCTCATTTCGGAGGCTGGCTACGGCATCCTCCGTCTTCTCAAAATATTCCCAGTCCACGGAAAATTCCGCACCCAGGGCACTCTTGTGGATTTCGGCAGAAGGTGGAGTGGCGCAGATTCCGCAGAGAACAACTTTCTGAGCACAAAAGGCGTCGCAGGAACGGAAAACAGAGCCTATGTTGAACTGGCTGCGCACATTGTCCAGCACAACCGCCACGGGCTGTTTCTGCTTGATTTTGAACTGTTGAACAGTGTCTCTTCCCAGTTCGCTGTTGAGTAGTTTACGATATTTCATCGCGATAAAAATAGGAAAAAATTTGGAAAAGACCCTGAATATGGTTACCTTTACCAGACTTAACCGCTATGAAATCATTCAAAACTTCAAACAATATGAAACGTACTCTATTAATTTTAGCAGCACTCTTTGTAAGTGCTTCTGTTTTCTCTCAGGGGAACTACAAAGAAAAAGCCTTTGGCGTTGACATCCCTATGATTTATGTTCAGGGCGGAGAGTTCACCATGGGCGGAACCAACGAACAAGGCAAGGAAGTCGGCAAGGACGAATTAATCCACAAAGTTAAGGTCAGCGATTTTTACATCGGCCAGTTCGAAATTACTCAGGAACAGTGGGAAGCCGTAATGGAAACTACCATTTACCAGCAGGGCAAGAAGGTTGATAAAAAACTTACAAAGGATAAATATAAGGGAGTAGGACCTGACTATCCTATGTACTATGTTTCTTGGGAAGAGGCAATGGAATTCTGCCGCGTCCTCAGCAAGAAGACCGGAAAGAAATACTCTCTGCCTACAGAGGCCGAGTGGGAATTTGCAGCAAGAGGCGGTGTAAAGGCCGACTCTCGTTCACGCTCCAGGTATGCCGGCAGCAATATGGCTGACAAAGTTGCATGGCACGACAGAGGCTCCACCCATCCTGTAGGAACCAAGCAGTCCAACGAACTGGACATCTACGACATGAGTGGCAATGTATGGGAATGGTGCTATGACTGGTACGGAGCCTACAACAAGAGCGATAAGGTTGATCCTGAAGGCCCTCGGTCCGGTCAGGAGAAAGTTCTCAGAGGCGGAAGCTACCACAACCCGGCATCGAGGTGCCGTGTAGCATACCGCGGCCACAACTCTCCGGAAAGAAGAGCCAACTACAGGGGTTTCCGTATCGTATGCCACGATGTAGTTTCATCGGACGATGGAGATTCAGACGATTATGACTCCAATGATTCAGACGATGACGATGACGAAAGCTATGATGACGACGACGAATAGTCATCTGTACATAGCCTTCTGAAGACAAATATCAAGATATGAGAAAAAAAGGGACATTCGTGCCCCTTTTTTTCTTATATTTGCCCGTCTTTGCAGACTTTTTTGAATACTAACACAGTTAATACAATATGAAACAAGATCTCGAAATATCCGAACTCATCAAAAGAGAGGAAAACCGTCAGTCAAGAGGCGTTGAGCTTATTGCATCCGAAAACTTTGTAAGCAACCAGGTGCTCGCCGCCCTCGGGAGCGTATGTACGAACAAATATGCAGAGGGTTATCCAGGCCACAGGTATTACGGAGGATGTCAGGAAGTTGACAAGATTGAGCAGATAGCCATAGACCGTATCTGCCAGCTTTTTGATGCCGAATATGCAAACGTTCAGCCTCACTCCGGAGCTCAGGCTAACATGGCCGTAATGATGGCCTGCATCAACCCGGGCGATACCTTCATGGGTCTGAACCTGGACATGGGCGGTCACCTGACCCACGGTTCTCCGGTAAACGTTTCCGGAAAGATGTACAACGCCGTAGCTTACGGTCTGGACAAAGAAACCGGACTGATAGACTATGACGATATGGAAAAGAAGGCCCTGGAGCACAGGCCGAAGCTGATAATAGGCGGAGCCAGTGCATATTCCAGAGAGTGGAATTGGGAGAGGATGAGAGCCATTGCAGACAAGATAGGAGCCATACTCTGGGTAGATATGGCACATCCGGCAGGACTGATTGCCAAAGGCCTGCTGAAAAACCCCGTAAAGTATGCACACATAGTTACCTCTACAACGCACAAGACCCTCAGAGGCCCTCGCGGAGGTATAATCCTGGTAGGCAAGGACTTTGAAAATCCTTGGGGGCAGAAGACTCCTAAGGGAGAGATCAAGAAGATGAGCGCCATACTCAACTCCTCCGTGTTCCCTGGCATTCAGGGAGGTCCGCTGGAGCACTGCATAGCAGCCAAGGCCGTGGCGTTCTTTGAGGCACTTCAGCCCGAATTCAAGACCTATGTAGAGCAGGTTCACAGCAATGCGGTTGTAATGGCAGAGGAATTTATGGCAAGAGGATACAAGGTGGTAAGCGGCGGAACAGACAACCACATGATGCTCATAGATTTGCGCACCAAGTTCCCGGATCTTACAGGTAAGGTTGTGGAGAACACCCTCGTACAGGCAGATATTACCGTAAACAAGAACATGGTTCCGTTCGACACCCGCTCGCCTTTCCAGACATCCGGTATAAGGGTTGGAACTCCTGCAGTAACTACAAGAGGCCTCAAAGAAAACGACATTAAGAATGTTGTAGAACTGATAGACAGGGTTCTCAACAACCTCAGCGATGAAAAAGTTCTTGAGGATGTACGCCATCAGGTAGGCCAGCTCATGGCCGGCCGCCCGCTTAACATTTGGTAGCACACAAGCCGTTGAAAGACGGCTTGCGGCTTTTATGAAGAACATTTAGACGACATTATGAATATTATTAAGAAGACTCTCCAGCTCGCAGACGGACGTGTTATTGAAATTGAGACTGGAAAACTGGCCAAGCAGGCAGACGGCTCGGCAGTTGTGAAGATGGGTGGCACAATGCTTCTTGCCACCGTAACTTGCGCCAAAGAAGCAGAAGAGGATGTTGATTTTCTGCCCCTTCAGGTAGATTACAAGGAAAAGTTTTATTCAGCCGGCCGTTTTCCGGGCGGATTCATGAAGAGAGAAGGTAAGGCCAGCGATTACGAAATCCTGATAGCCAGGCTTATAGACCGTGCGCTGAGGCCGCTGTTCCCGGAAGATTTCCACGCAGCCGTATTTGTTTCAGTAAATCTTATTTCGGCAGACAAGGACACTCAGCCGGATGCCCTTGCAGGCCTTGCGGCAGCAAGTGCCCTGGCTGTTTCCGACATACCTTTCAACGGACCTATATCCGAGGTCAGGGTTGCACGCATAGACGGGCAGTACTGCATCAACCCCGGGTTCAAGGATCTGGAAAGGGCAGACCTGGAACTGATGGTAGGAGCAACAGCCAAGAACATAATGATGGTAGAAGGTGAGATGAAGGAAGTAAGCGAGGAGGTAATGCTCGGAGCCATCATGTTTGCACACCAGGAAATCAAAAAGCATTGTGCAGTTCTTGAGGAACTTACAGACGCCGTAGGAAAACGTGTGAAGAGGGAATACTGCCATGAGGTCAACGACGAGGCCATCCGTGAGGCTTGCGCCAGGTTCTGCTACGACCGCTGCTACCAGATAGCAAAGAGTGCCCTTCCGAAGCACGAGCGTACCGATGCGTTTGACGCCCTCAAGGAAGAATTCATGCAGACCATTCCGGAAGAAGAAAGGGAAGAAAAGACCGCAATGGTAAACCGTTACTACGCAGCCGTTGAGAAGAAGGCCATGAGAGACCTCATAATCAACGAAGGCCGCCGTCTGGACGGACGTGCCACTACGGACGTGCGCCCCATCTGGTGCGAGGTTGACTATCTGCCTTGCGCCCACGGAAGTGCAATCTTCACCCGCGGCGAAACTCAGAGCCTTGCAACTGTAACTCTGGGTACTAAACTGGATATGAAGGAGATGGACGAAGTTCTGATTGAGCGTACCGAACCTTTTGTCCTCCACTACAACTTCCCTCCGTTTGCAACCGGCGAGGCAAGAGCTCAGAGGGCTACTTCCAGAAGGGAGGTGGGCCACGGAAACCTTGCTATGAGGGCTCTCAAGCCCATGATACCTACCGGAGAGGATAATCCTTACGCCATAAGAGTTGTGTCGGACATTCTTGAAAGTAACGGGTCTTCCTCAATGGCAAGCGTTTGCGCCGGCTGCCTTGCACTCATGGATGCAGGTATTCAGATAAAGAAGCCAGTAGCCGGAGTTGCAATGGGTCTTATTGAGCAGGACGGCAAGTTTGCAATTCTTTCAGATATACTCGGCGATGAAGACCACCTCGGAGACATGGACTTCAAAGTGGCCGGAACAAAAGACGGCATTACCGCAACCCAGATGGACATAAAGTGCGACGGTCTTTCGGAAGAGATTATGGCCAAGGCACTTGCACAGGCCAATCAGGCCCGCCAGCACATCATGGGCGAAATGATGAAGACCATAGACGCTCCACGTCCGGAACTCAAGCCGCACGCTCCGCGCATTGTTCAGATACGCATACCCGGAGACTTCATCGGTGCAGTTATCGGAAAGGGCGGAGAGGTCATCCAGAAGATCCAGAAAGAAACCGGAACCACCATTACCATTACGGAAGAAAAGCAGGATAACGGAACCAGCATCGGAGCAGTGGATATCTTTGGAACAGACAAGGAAAGCATGGAAAAGGCTCTCAACTGGATCAAGGGCATTACCACAGTTCCGGAAGCCGGGCAAATCTATCACGGAAAGGTTACATCTATCCAGGAGTTCGGAGCTTTCGTAGAAATACTTCCCGGAAAAGAAGGCCTGCTGCACATTTCAGAAATGGCATGGCAGAAGACCAACAAGGTGGAGGATGTTGTAAAGCTCGGCGATGAGGTTGATGTAAAACTCCTTGAAATAGACGAAAAGACTGGCAAGATGCGTCTTTCCCTGAAGGCCCTTCTTCCCAAGCCGGAAGGTTATGTAGAGCCTCAGAGGCGCAGCCGTCCGTCTTCGGACCGCAACGGCTCAAACAACCGCTCTAACGGAAACCGCAACAACCACGGAAACCGTCCGAACAACCATCCAAGGAACAACCATAACGGCCAGGAGAACACTCCAAACGCCGAATAAGGTTTTGTTTTCAGGCATATAAGTCTGGTGGGGCGTGAACACATGCCCCACCGTTTTATAAAGAGCATGAGTGCAGCGCGTTTCAACGAAAAGAAGTTCAACTTCTGGTTCAATATGTTCATCCTGGTGGGTATGATTACCGCCGTAGTGGTGGTGAACACACTCAAAATCAGAGCCCAGGATGCAATTACCGTAAAACAGATAGTTGTTGCCGTAGGAGCCATAATGGGAGTGGTTAACACCGTCCTTAGCGCAAACGGCAACATCTGGACGTTCCTGTTCGGGCTCATAGATGTCTGCATCTGCGCCTTCACCAACTTCGACAGTGGCAACATGGGGCAGTTTGCCCAGCATGCGTTCTACTTCCTGCCTATGCAATTCATAGGCTATTACCAGTGGAGAAAACGCGGAGCTGGCAGGCGGGTCGTAAGGGCCGAAACTTCAGCAGATGGCACCGCCTCCGTCAGCACAGAGATCTCTGAAGTCAAGACAGACGTATCTGGAGTGAATACCGAGACCTCCAGAGTCAAGACAGAAGTCTCAAAAGTGAAGGCCCGAAGATTGACAGGCAAACAGTGGATCTATGTGGCAGCAGCCATAATTGCCGGAACCGCACTCTGCTACGGCATCCTCTACTGGGTGGATGTCAGGCAGCTGGCAGCAGGAAAAATCGCTGAGATAGATAAGGCAAAACTCTTCCTGGACGCCTTTGTGCTGGTCCTTAACTTCATAGGTCAGATACTGCTGTCCTATGCCTACATGGATCAGTGGTACATCTGGAACCTGGTGAACATCTTCTCCATCCTGCTCTGGACCAACCGTCTGATGACTACAGGCTCAGACAGTTACACGCTGGTCATGGTCATCAAGTACGGCTTCTACCTGCTCAATTCCATCAACGGCCTCAGGATATGGCTCCGCCTCAGCCGTCCTGAGAAGGAGCGTGCCCAGCAATCGGCTGAAGTCCAAGGTGTTAGCTAAAACACTGTATGCAAATTTGCCTACAGATAAATGTGTATAAGACTTAAAATCAAGCAGATACCGGTCACGCAAAAAAAAGCCGGTCACGCACAAAAAAAGCCGTCCGTACGGGCAGCTTTTTTATTTGATGAACTCCTTTGCAATTACTTACGAAGATTGAGTTCCTTGATGATTTTCCTGTATCTCTCAATGTCAACTTCCTTAAGATAATCCAGGAAGCGGCGTCTCTTACCAACGAGCATAAGAAGTGCCCTCTGAGTTCCATGGTCCTTCTTGTTCCTCTTCATGTGCTCTGTAAGATGAGCGATACGGTAGGAAAATAAAGCAATCTGACTTTCAGCAGATCCAGTGTCTTTATTAGACTTCCCGTACTTGCCAAATATCTCCTGCTTTTTGTCTGAAGTCAAATATTCAGCCATTTTGCGTAAGATTTTGTTTGTTAATAATTGTTTATTGCCTCAGCGATGTTCCGCCTTGGGGCTGCAAAGATATACATTTTTTTGAATTATCAAGTCAAAGGGCCATTAAGTTGAAGATTTAAGATGCGGTTTCTTATATTTGCACACCGGCAAAGGCGGGAACTCTGCTGACAGAATCAACGGTAATGAGGCAGGATACAAGAACGGTTAAATACGACAACGGCCTGGGAGAAGTGGTTTACACCAAATATCCCCAGAGCCGCAGCATCCGTGTTTTTGTCACTTCCAAGGGCCAGGTCAAGGTCACTCTGCCTACGTTTACCTCATACGAAGATGCGGAGAAGTTCCTCTTTTCTGTAGGCGGCAGGATCCTAGCCCAGCGGAAAGAAGTCCTCTCCAGGCAGGAGTCGGCCAGTAAGGGAGGGGCTCCTTCGTTGTACGAGATATACAAGCTGGCCCACAAGATACTTCCCGTCCGTACTCGCCAGATGTATCAGCTTATGACAGACAAAGTCAGGATAAGAGACCACAAGG
This sequence comes from uncultured Bacteroidales bacterium, assembly GCA_937899055.1. Taxonomy (GTDB): domain Bacteria; phylum Bacteroidota; class Bacteroidia; order Bacteroidales; family UBA932; genus Egerieousia. The sequence goes on along the minus strand of CALBPX010000115.1, from coordinate 5,825 downwards.
GAAACATTGTTGAGGATCCTTTCCGGTATAACCGCATAGCCATAAAGAACAACTCTTCCAACTGGGGCAGCTGTTCCACGCTCAGGAACATTAACCTTAACATGAATCTGGTGAGGCTACCCGAAGAACTGATGGACTATGTGATAGCCCACGAACTGTGTCACCTGGTCTATCCCAATCACAGTCAGCGGTTTCACGCCCTGCTGAACGCAATAACGGACGGAAAGGAAAAAGCCCTTGCCGCCCGTCTTAGAAACTACAGGTTGTGACGGTTCAGTTCTTCACAACTCTGTACATCCACTTACAGAACAAGATTATTTTTTGCTCAGATTGCTGAGTTTTTCATACAGAGCGTCTATGCCCTCTATGAATTCCTTGGTCAGAGCCTTATAGTATTTGTCCTTCTTGATTTCCGGAGCAGGGTGGTTGATTTTGTCTATGGTGTCGTCCTGAAGGTCCAGAGCTTCGCCGATGATTTCCCCAACCTGTTCCATTTTCTCTTCTCCGTTGAGTTCCAGGTAAATGAAGCAGTCATCTACAAGTTCTCCAACCAGGAATTCTACATCCTTCTTTATAGTTCTTAAGTTTCTCATATCTTTTGTTTTTGGCGGCAATGGTCATTCCTGCCGCAGTTGTTAATAATCAGTTTCCGGTGTCAATTGTCAGTCTTCCTGATATGCGTATTTGAGATCTACGCCCTTGTTCATCTCCAGTCCGAGGCCGGGCTTTGAAGAAGGAACAATCTTGCCGTCCTCTACGGTTGAAGAATGGAATACATCGTTGGCTATCAGCCAGTTTCCGTCCAGGTCCGTCCATTCGCATACGGGAGCTATCTGGGCGCCGGCCGCAATGGCTACTGAAGTTTCGGTCATACAACCTACCATCAGTTTCATGCCAAGGGCCTGGGCCAGGGATACCATCTCGCGGGCCTCATGCAGTCCGGTGCACTTCATCAGTTTGATGTTGATTCCGGTGTAATAGCCCCAGAGCTTGCGTACATCGGTGAGCCTCTGGCAAGCCTCATCGGCCATGATAGGCAGCGGACTTCTCTCCGTAAGCCAGCCGGTTTCCTCCAGTTTCAGCTTGGGCATAGGCTGCTCAATCATGTTCACATTCTTTGTAGCCAGCCAGTTGATCATGTCTAGGGCATAGAACTTGTCTTTCCAGCCCTGGTTGGCATCTATGCAGATGGTGGTGTCGGTAACTTCGCGGATGGTGTTGATCATCATCTTGTCCTGCTCTTCGCTCATGCCGAGTTTTACCTTAATCAGATGGCCTTCAGAAGCGGCTTCCTTAGCCTTTTCTCTTACCTCTTCCTTGGAAGCAAGCCCTACGGTAAAGGAGTTGTAGGGGCAGTTTGCCGGATCAAAGCCCCAGATTTTCCACCAAGGCTGACCGAATATCTGACCTACCAGATCGTGCAGAGCTATGTCTATAGAAGCCTTTGCCGCACAGTTGTTTGTAGTAATGGCATCCATTTCGGCCATTATAGCTCCAATCATGAACGGATCCTTGAACTTCTTGAGCACCGGACGAGCCTTCTTCAAATAGTCGATAGCGGAGTTTGTAGTTTCTCCCAGATAAGGAGGCATGGCAGCCTCGCCGTATCCGGTATATCCGTCGTAGGTGATTCTGGTAAGTACTATGGGAGTGGTGCTTCTGGAGTTGTTGGAAATGGTGAATACATGCTTCATCTTTGCGGTAAATGGGCACCATTCAAGTTCCAGTTCCTTCTTTCCGCTTGGCTTTGAGGAGAATCCTCCCCTTGCCCGTGCAAAAATCTGGGACGGACTCAGAAGAGCAGCTGCAGCTGTAAGCAGTCCTGCACTCTTCAGAAATGTTCTTCTGTCGGTCATCTGTGTATGTTTTAAATGTTTATCAGTTATTTCTAAAAATTCCTTCCGTCATCCCCAACGCTCCGTCCTTCTTTCACCCTCAACGCTCCGTCCTTCTTTCACCCACAACGCTCCTTCCTTCATCCCCAGCGCTCTTTCCTTCACCCTCAACGCTCCGTCCTTCTTTCACCCACAACGCTCCATCCTTCTTTCTTCAACACTCCATCCTTCACCCTTAACGTTCCATCCTTCTTTCACCCTCAACGCTCTTTCCTTCACCCTCAACGCTCTTTCCTTCACCCTCAACGCTCCGTCCTTCTTTCACCCACAACGCTCCTTCCTTCACCCTCAACTATTCCGTAAGGCCGGCGTTCTTGACGCTGATTACGCCTTTGCCCTGATCGGCCGTGCCGATAATCCGGCGTGCCTTAATCAGCCTCTTGGAACCGGCATAGTAGTCTTTTTCTCCAGGGATCAAGCTGTTGATTCTGACAATGTTGGACGAGTGGATAATCATGCCGTCTCCCATGTAGATGGCTACGTGGGTAATTCTTTCCTTCCGCCCGGCCTCGGCCTTGCGCCCGAAGAAAACCAGATCGCCCGGCCTGAGATTCCCCAGGGCTTCTTTTGTGTAGTCTCCCTCTGTGAACCTGTGCACATCCACGCTGTCGCCGGTCCTAACCTGCTGCGAAGCGTCCCTGCGGAGCACGTAGCCGTTCAGGAAATAAGAAGTTTTGCTCAGGCCGCTGCAATCTACGCCCTTGACGGAGGTTCCGCCCCATACGTATGGGAAGCCGCAGAACTGCTTTGCCGTTTCTACGATATTCTTTTCCGTAGGCTCTGCGTTGCTGATCCAGGTGTTGAGGTCAATTACATCGGCCGCCGGAACATAGCCGGTACGGCCGTCGGCTACAGAAACCTTTCTCCAGGCTCCGGCCTTTCCTTCGTCCAGCATAATGCAGCCCCATACAAGGTCGCTCACCGGAAGGCTGTTAGTGTTCTTTTCTGAGTATATGGTTGAGTACTTGGCCTTTACAAAAACCTTTGGCTTGGCAAGATAAGCCTCGTACTCCTCTTTTGTCATAGCCTTTACGCTACGGGTGATAACCCATGCAGTATAGCCCTCCATATTTACGCAACGGTACCAGTCGTCATCGTTCTCCTCCAGAATCCTGACCGGCATTCCCATCAGGGCCTGCGTTCCGCTCTCCGCACTGAAACTTCCGCCGCAGTTGAAACTTGCCGTACTCATGCATACAACTCCGTAAGTCTTGCCTTTGAGCTTTGCGCTCGGAAGCAGGTCTATCCTGTTCTCAGCCATAACTCCGGCATCGCTGAGCTGCTTTACAAGTGCCTCAATGGCTTCCTTTTCCGTGGTGGAACCAACCAGCACCAGTTTTCCTTTCTGCTCAACCAGAGACACTTCGTAAGTCTTGTCCCTCTCGTCTGGAGCAAACTGGTTTCTCACTTCGTTGTTGATTTTGTTGAACAGGCTGCCTACGCCCTGGCAGAAGCCGGCTGAGCCTGAAAGAAGAGCCGCTGTAAGCAGCATGAAGATTTTTTTCATCGCGATGAATATTTACAGATAACAAATATACAAAAAAGAAACCCAATAACATTTACTACGGGTACTTGATTTTGCCTATCTTTGTAATCGAGCCCAAGCGGTATCGAAAAAGAACAAACATTTAAACAAACAAGCTATGAAAAGACAGACGATTTTCACGTTTCTTATGATTTCTGCTCTCATTATCAGTTGCAAGTCAAATACCCGGAATCAAGCCAAGTCTCTGGAAAATGCAGGAGAAACCCCTTCTGTCCAGGCAGCTCCTTGTCCGGTAAAAACTCCGGAGGCTGGAACCCTGACAGCCTACTACGCTACAGATGATTTCGATGACGGGCAAGGTGCCTACCATTTCCAGAAGGGGGAATTGATCTGCGATGGCAATAATGAATTTGCCAGCATTGTTGATTACGACAAAGACAACTACAGGTTTGAGCCGAAAGAAGCCGAAGATGGCAACGTATATGGTGCATTCATCTTCCCGAAGTCCAAGGCGGAAAAGAAAGTCTTCAAGCAGAACCAGCTGACAACTGAACTCGTAGGGGACAGGGCTGTTTTCAAAGACAAAGACGGCAATCTGGCCACCATTTTCAAGTCCAGCAGGAACGGCCAGCCTCTTTACATAATGAATGACGAGAAATGGGAATTTGAGCCAGGCCCGGAGGAGCTGCTGAACAAATATGACAACTGCTATGTAATCAGCGTCCATTTGCCTGACGGATTGTTTGAAGAGCCGCTGGAAACTGAAGGAGATATCATCAAGCTCTACCAATATGAAGAGGATGCCGCCAACCCGGTATATTCCGGAGCCATCGAGGACATCTGGTATATCAAAGCGGACTGGGACTCAGAAACTTCTGCATACGATCAGGACGGAAAACTTCTTGTTCCGCTGGAAAGGACCGTAGATATACCAGTTACCCATTCAGTTGCGTATATCGGAGAACTTGACGCTTTATATGTTGACGGCACGCTATACTACAGAGTCCGGGAATAGGAACCTCATTTCGTCAGGCCGACTTTTCTTGAAGCACCTACAGTAATACTTGCAGTGGTTTGGTAGTTATGAGAAAACTTTATTTCAGCCTTAATGCCTGGAGGCTCTTGTTGCCGGCTGTTTTTGTGGCGGCCCTGGTGTGCGGTTGAAGCCCGAAGTTTACGGAATTCACTTTCGTCCAGATGACGGACCCGCAGATTGGCTTCAGAGACAACACTTCCGGTTTCAGGAAGTCCGACTCTCTTTTCAACAGAGCCGCTGAGGCGGTCAATGCTCTGAATCCCAAGTGTGTGATCATTACTGGAGACCTTATCAACGATGCCTATGACACCCTTCAGGATTCCATCTACAGGGCCAACCGCGGCAAGATAAAAGTTCCGGTGTATGAAATTCCCGGCAACCACGACATCCGTCCATGGACTCCCGTAAATCACTCCCACTATCTTCAGCAGAGAGGCTATGAAAGATTTTCCTTCCGGCTGGGCGGCTGTGCTTTCATCGGTTTTGATTCCAACTGCATCAAGGACGGACAGGAAAAGCTGAATGATGCGAAGGCTGCTGCCGGAACTTCCTCTTCCTCATCAAACCGCTCCTCAGAATCCGGAACTGGAAAGGCAGCAACTCTTTCAGAAGAAGTTGTTTGGGCAGAAGCCGTCAAGGCGGAGCAGGAGCAGCTCAAGTGGCTGGAATGGGAACTCCGCAAGGCTCGCAGATACAAGTACATCTTCGTCTTCCTACATTGTCCGGTTATCCGGGAAAGCATCGATGAGGAAAATGATTACTTCAACTTCCATAAAGGGTCATACGCTCAGGGACTTTCCGGAGGGAATGTCGATCTTGAAGGTAACGGCGGAAATATCGAAGGAACCAGAGAGAAGTATATAGCCCTTTTCAAGAAGTACGGAGTGGACGTTGTCTTTGCCGGGCATACACACATGGACTATGACACCACGGTTGAAGGTATCCGCTTTATTACTGCCGGACCTGTAGGAATGCCCCTTGGCCGCGGACATTCAGGCTATGAGGTTGTGACCGTTACCAAAGACAGCGTATCCTGCCGGTTCATCCCCACCTGAGAGTATATCGGGGATGGTGTCTTGTAACCGCCTGAAATACAGCCCATCCCCAAATAAGAGGTCTTGAAACGAACCTCTTATTTCAGGGGAGTTTGATAATCAGACACTTACGAAGTCCCATGCCCCTATGCTAAGGTACGCATTGCATGTTTGGGAATGTTGGGAGCAAGGGTTTTCTTTGTGGAAAGGTTGAAGGAGTAGGGGTTGAAGGTGGTATTGAAGGAGTGGAGTTTGAGGATTGTGTTGGTAGAATGGGGGTTGCAGGTAGTGAAATAAGGGTTTGTAGGTGAGGTTTATTGAGTGGAGTTTGAGGATTGTGTTGGTAGAATGGGGGTTGCAGGTAGTGAAATAAG
>CALBPX010000114.1 GCA_937899055.1 uncultured Bacteroidales bacterium | reverse complement strand
GGGTGTCGTTACTTGGCTTGTAGGGGACGCTCTTGGAAAGGATGTACATCAGTTTCTTCAACTTGGCAGCGGCCGCAACAGTCATCTCTGCGTAGGCCGGGATGTCAACTTCCACCGTGCTGTTCACGGAATTCTCAAGGCGGATGGGTGCATCACCTTCCAGGAAGTAGGGATAAAAGCCGGTCTTGCAGTAGTCCTTATAATAGACGAGCGGCCTGTGCTCCCCGTAGGGGAAGCCGACACGTCCATGGAGGATGTCGTCCAGCGAGGCTGGTTTCAGGGACCAGCCATTGCGGATGTTGAGATACTCGCGGAAGGAGAGGGTAGGCATCTTATGCGGTATGACGCGGCGGCTGAGGTCGGCGTTGTTCCCGCTCTGAAGAGCCAGCAGCGAGCTTCCTGAATAGACGACCTGAAGGAGCGGGATATCATCGTATATGTTCTTGATCTCGGTGGACCAGGGCTTGTACTTGTGAATCTCATCAATGTAGAGACGCTTTCCTCCGGCCTTGAAAAAAGACTGAGCCAGATCATAGAGGGTATGGCCGGAGAAGTAGATATTGTCTGCCGTGACATACAGGGTCTCCTCCAGGTTGTCAAACTTCTTGATGTGCTGGAGAATCATGGTGGATTTACCCACACCCTTCTGGCCCATGATGCAGATGAGACGGCTCTTCCAGTTGATCATGTCGTGGAATTCCCTGACGTAGTCCATCGGGGTCAGGGATAGTTTGAGGCGGAAGGTATTGTATAGCTGTTCCATACGGATTTAATTTTTTGCAAATATAGTACTTTGCACCGAAAATAGTGCATGAAATTGAAAAAACCGCACTAAAAATAGTGCAAGCCCATATTTTTATATCTTTACGGCACTATTTCGAGATAAGATGTATTACGAAAGACTTATAGAAGAGCAAATTTCACTGAAGTTGAAGTCTTCTGGCGCAGTGCTGGTATCAGCCTTGGTGGTGTTCTGAAACACTGCAGGGACAATGTGACTTGTCCTTTTCAAAGAATCTGATTGAATCCCTTGCGAAACTTGAATAAAATATTATTATGTCTGAAAGAAAAATGATTTATCTGTGCCTGGCGCACATGAGCGAGGCCGGAATGGAACAAAAGTATGTAAAAGAGGCTTTTGACACCAATTGGGTGGTTCCGATGGGGCCGAATGTGGATGCGTTTGAGGTGGACTTGGAGCGGTTTGTGAACGGGGTCCAGGTGAAGCCGAACTGCGGTGGGGGAGTGCCTGAGAGGACTGCTGCGTCGGATATGAATGGTGGTTTAGAGCAGCAGGGCTCGTTGGATATGAATGGTGGATTGGAGCAGCAGGGCTCGTTGGAGCGAGAGGTTGTGTGCCTGGCGTCGGGAACGGCAGCGGTGCATCTGGCGTTGATTGCCTGCGGCGTTAAGGCTGGCGATGAGGTTTGTGTTCAGAGCTTTACGTTCTGTGCATCTAGCCATCCGATTACCTATCTGGGGGCCAAGCCGGTGTTCGTGGGGTCTGAAAGAGATACCTGGAACATGGATCCGCAGTTGCTTGAAGCTGCAATCCAGGACCGCATAGCCAAGACTGGCCGTAAACCAAAGGCCATAGTTCCGGTGGCTTTGTACGGAATGCCGTATAGGATAGACAAGATTATGGCTATCGCTGAGAAATATGATATTCCGGTGGTTGAAGATGCTGCCGAGGGCATGGGTTCGCGCTATGGCGGGCAGGTGCTGGGTACGTTCGGCCGGTACGGCGTGCTGAGTTTCAACGGCAACAAGATGATTACCACCAGCGGCGGCGGTGCGCTTATCTGCCGCAGCAAGGAGGAGGCCAAGGAAATTATGTGGTACGCAACCCAGGCACGAGACGGCTATCCTTATTATCAGCACTCAGCCATAGGCTACAATTACCGTATGAGCAATGTCTGCGCAGGTATCGGCCGCGGTCAAATGACTGTGCTTGAGGAGCATATAGCGCACCATAAGCATGTGCAGGCACTGTACGAGGATCTGCTGAAGGATGTTCCGGGTGTGAAGACTCATAAGCAGCCGGAGGGTGGTATGTTTGATGCAAATTATTGGCTTTGCTCAGCGATATTGGACCCGGACGTTAGGGTAAAGGGGCAGGAGAACGCCTACAAGGAGGTGGTGAAGACTGCTGTAGGCGGTGCTGCCGGAGTGATTCATACGGTAGATAGCCCTACCACGGACTGCCAGCCGAACGATAACGTTGAGGCCCTGAGGGTGTTCATGCTGGAACGCAAGGTTGAGTGCCGTCCGCTCTGGAAGCCAATGCATTGCCAGCCCGTCTATAGAAAGGGCGATGTGCAGACTTCCAAGATGCTGGTTGGCGGTGAGGAAATTGTCTGCCTGACATCAGAGTCTGGCGTGGCATACACAAAGGGCGTGGAAGAGGAACTGTTCAAGGTGGGCTTCTGCCTTCCTGCCGGCCCTTATGTAACCGACGACGATGTACGCTACATAGTAGGCTGCATCCGCCAGGCAATATCATAGGAATGAGGAAAGATATAAAGACGGAGGCTTACGAACCGCTGCAGGACAAAGGTGTTTTGTAGTTCGGATCTCTTATACTGGAAGGCTGATGCTCAGGCGTCGGCCTTCCGTTGTTTATGGCCGTTTTTTTGCTAAATTTGCCCCTCTATGGGCAGGAGCAGATATCCATACCAGTATGAGGAAATGGTGAGCGAGCATGGCTATACGGAGCCGGGCTCGGACGGGAGTGCGCATCTGAATGTGGAGGCTTTGGATCATCCTGCTCTTAAGCGGCTGATGATTCAGACTGCTGACATGAAGGTTCCTCAGACTCTGGAATGGATTGAGCAGCATAAGGATGAGTATCCCGATGGCGTTTATGGTGAGAGAGTTTCTGATAAGAAAACTGCTGAGGGAAAAACTTCTAAGGGGAGAGTTTCCAGGGATGGTGCTTTTGGTGAGAAAGATTATGAGAGGCGAGATTCTGGGGAGGGAGTTTCTGTGGATGGTGCTTCTGAGAAAACATCGCTGAGGATAATTACTCAGGGGCTCAATGCCGTAAAGGAGCTGAACGTGCTCCTGAACAGGACTTCCGAGGCGCTGACAGACGGTGGTTACATCTGGGTGCATACCAACACGTCGGGCATCAGAAAAGCCAGCATCTTCCGCAGCAATCCTCCCGTGTTCCGCAACGTCATTTTCTTCTTCTGGTATCTTTGGTACAGGGTGTTTCCTAAACTGAGGCTCACCAGATGGTTCTACATACTGTATGAACGCCTGAGAGGAAATGTCAACCGATGCTACCATAGGGTTGAAATCCTCGGAAGACTGTACCGTGCTGGTTTTGAGGTTGTTGACGAACGGTTCCGCTACGGGCACTTTTTTGTTGTGGGCCGTAAGGTCAAGGAGCCTATGTGGGAAGACGAGCCAACCGGAAGTCCAATCATCAAACTCCACCGCGTAGGAAAGGGCGGCAAGCTGATTCCGGTGTTCAAGTTCCGTACAATGCACTCATACTCAGAGTACCTGCAAGGCTATGTCTATAAGTACAACAGCCTTGACAAAGACGGCAAGTTTGCAAACGACTACCGCATAGCCGGTTACGGAAAGATTCTCCGTAAGTTATGGCTTGATGAGCTCCCGATGGTGGTGAATCTTATCCTCGGCGATGTAAAACTTGTGGGTGTAAGACCCATCTCCCGTCAGTATTACAGCCTGTACAGCCCTGAGATGCAGCAGCTTAGGATAAAAGTAAAGCCCGGAATCCTGCCGCCGTTTTACTATGAACGGAACCGTCCGCAGAGTATGCAGGAGATTGAAGACAGCGAACGCCGCTATACGGAAGCATACCTTGAGCATCCTTTCCGTACGGACTGGCGGTACTTTTGGGGTACGATAGGCAACATTTTATTCCGTGGGGCAAGAAGCAAATGATTTACATATTTTGTAATTACAGTTTTCGTATAACATATTTTGTAATTACAGTTTTTGTAACTACATTTGTGGAGTAACTAAAACTAAAAGCATGGAACTTCCTTTTGTTTATGGACGTATAGCTACAGATGCAAATTTTACCGACAGGGAATCGGAGACCAAGCATCTTGTAGAGAACTTCAGATATCTGATAAATACGGTAATTATTTCTCCGCGACGTTGGGGCAAAAGTTCTCTTGTCAACAGGGCCGCTGAAATAGTAAAGTCTGAGCAGGCTGGGTATAGGTTCTGCTTTATGGACTTGTTCAATGTCAAGGCGGAAGAGCAGTTTTATACTCTTTTGGCTCAGAGCGTCTTGCGTGCTACTGCAAGCAAGTGGGACGAGGCTGTTGAAAGTGCCAAAAGGTTCTTTTCAAGCCTTGTTCCAAAGATATCAGTGGGAGCTGATCCGCTGAATGAGATTTCTCTGGATTTCGACTGGAATGAGCTCAAGAAAAATCCGGACGAGATTCTGGATATAGCTGAGAACATGGCTAAGGCAAAGGGGATAAAGCTCATTGTATGTATTGATGAGTTCCAGAATATTGCTGAGTTTGACGATCCGCTCTTTTTCCAGCGTAGGCTGAGGGCTCATTGGCAACATCACCAGAATGTTGCCTATTGCCTGTATGGCAGTAAAAGACATATGATGATGGAGGTGTTTACTGAAGCTTCCAGACCTTTTTACAAGTTCGGCGATATATTCTTTCTCAACAAGATAGACGGTGCTCATCTGCTTTCTTTTATTAAAGAGCGGTTTGAAGCCACAGGAAAAAAGATCGAAGACCAGGCGGCCGACCGGATTGTTCAACTGGCAGACAATCATCCTTACTATACTCAGCAAATAGCTCAGAATTCGTGGCTCAGAACACGAAAAGTTTGTACGGAAGAGATTGTAAATGAAGCCCATTCATCCCTTGTCAGGCAGTTTGGCTTGCTATTTTCACACTTGATGGAATCTCTTTCTTTCCAGCAGACCTGTTACCTTGAGGCTCTGATAAACGGAGAAAAGTCCATTTCAAGTGCTGAAACTATGCATAAGTACAAGATTTCATCAGCAACCGCCGCATCACGTTCCCAGAAGTCTCTTCTCCAGAAAGACATTCTGGACAACAGCGGCGGAACCCTTGCTTTTCAGGACCCGATCTTTGCCCATTGGCTCAAGACCGAGTTTTTTGGAAAATTATAGAAGGATATGTTAAGAAGAGTCCGGCTGGTTATATGAACAATGGTCTTTTATCGAGGTTTTCAATGCTTGTCGTGATAGCGGCAGGCATCGTGGCCTTTTTCATGGGACTTGTGAACTTCGCTTTCTGGCTGATGATCCTCCTTTTATTTCTGCTTACAGGGAAAAGGGACGAAGTTAAACCAGAGTCAGCTTCTATCAAGGAAAGGCTTCAATTGGAGTTAACCTAAATAAGGATATGACAGAGCAAATGATTTACATATTTTGTAATTACATATTTTGTGTAACACATATTGTAATATGCTTTTTGTAAGAGGTTTATGCTTAGAAAGTTTATAAAGAACATATCAATTTACGGCATCCTGCCGGTTGTGGGCAAGTTCCTCAACTTTCTGCTGGTTCCTATTTATGCCAAGGCTTTCACACCTGAGCAGTATGGGATTATAGATTTGTTCGATGCTCTTGTTTTCTTTCTTCTAATAGTTGCTTCTTTAGAGATTCCTACTGCAATGGGACGGTATTTTTATGATGAGAATACATTTGATCACCGTAAGAAAATAGTTAGCACATCGCTGATTATCACCCTGTTCTGTGCAGTTGCCGTTGTACTTTTGGCAATGCTCTTCAAGCGGCCTTTGCTTGAGAAGTTTTTAGCTGGCACCGAACATTCAGGATTGCTATACGTGGCAATGATTTGGCTGTTTACCCTTACCGTCAATACTTTTCTCAGTTTTATTCCTCGATACGACAATCGCCCTAAGGTTTACGTATTGGTGGGAGTTATATCGATTGCGGTAAAACTGGTATTCTCCATTCTGTTTGTTGTTGTCTGGAAGAAGGGGTTACCTGGCGTTTTGTACGGGTACATTTGCGGTAATGTGGCCTCTATACTGATGTATTCTTACGTTTCCAGACATTACTTCAAACCGGTGTTTTCCTGCAAATACGCATGGAAGATGCTTATGTACGCCTTGCCATTATTACTTGGCAGCATCCTGGTAGAGATATGGAAGCCAGGGCTAAGACATCTGGTAACTCTTTATTACCCGGTTGCTGTAGTGGGGCTATATGCTTTTGCCATCAGGCTGACCTCGGTGAACATGATTGTGCACGGGGCTTTTAAAATAGCCTGGAAACCTTTGCTTTTTGAGAAGAAGAACGATTTCATCAAAGGGGATTCCATGAAAAGGATATCGGGTCTTGTAGCTTTGGCTTCCATACTTATGGGATGTATGGTTGCCTGCTTTGCAAAGGAGGCAACTTTAATAATAGGCAGTGAAGACTACCTGGATTCCGTGCATCTGACTGGACTGTTGGCCATCTCCGGGATCATTCAGATGATGTGCGAGTTGAGAGGATTTGGCCCTTATATTGACGACAGGACATTTATCGTGACAATAGCCAACATCTGTGCTATAGTGGCAGCTTCGGCTTTACTGATTGTGGTAAAGAATGGATTGGGCGTTTACGGAATAGGCTATGCCTGCATATTATATGAACTTGTCTGCTATGTGATTCTTGTATCTTATACCCGTTTAAGATATCATATAGTCTTGCATAGTTTATGGGAAATTGCACTGGTTGTTATTCTTTGTGGTTGCGTCTATCTCTCTGTCACAATGGCTCAATTGCGATTCCGGACTGCTGCTGCCATATTGGCCTGTCTATATGGCATTTACATTTTCTTCCGGCATTACTATAGAGTGAATATACGGCTCAGGGATGTTGAAGAGTAGAAGGTTTTCCGGCTAAACCAGAATATTCCAGGCCAGTATCAGTCCAATGGCCAATGTCATGCAAACAGTAAAATCGAGGCTAGATATCTTGGTTACTTTTCCATTGTGACTTGAATCGTATTTATAGATAGACCAGAATGCTACCATTATGAAAAAAGGAATGTGGGGCATGGCTTTTCTCAATTCCAGGCTGTCCAATGCAACTATGAGTCCAAGGCTTTCCACAACTACAAACACAATAAGAGGCATTACTTCGTAATCTCTTTTTCTGATACTGCCTATGGCTCCTTTCCAGAAGGCAGCGAAAAGAAGGACCTTGTACATTAGTCCTGAGCCGTACAACGGCTTGTATGTAACCTCGTTGCCAGTTTGAAGCAGGTGGGGCAGAGGTCCTATCAGTCCGCCTAAGGCAAAAACTATCTGGTTGAAAAGCGAGTTGGCTAGCTTGTTGTTCTCGGCTACTGTACTGAATCTGTTATAATTCTCAATTATTATCCTAAATGCCACATACAAGAGAATGATGCCGAATATGGAGATGAAAATCAGCAGAACTTTCCGTTTTTCTACGAACATGTAATAGGCCAAGTAGGAGAGCCAGATACCGAGGGATACCGCTGGTCTGAAAAAGAGTATAAGACCAGACAAAATGATGCCAAGGACTATGTTTCTGAAATGTTTGGTGTTTTTGTGCCTGTAAAGGCAGTAAAAGCACGATATTACCAGGAACAGGAGCAAAATTTCCTTCAAGTAGCTTCCCATGAAAAATATGGTATATGACGAGATGCTGTACACAAGAGAGCCCGTGTATGCATATTTTCTCTCCATAATGGTTTTGCCAATTGAGAACAACATACATGCGCTTATTGTGTTCAAAATGATATATATCAAGTTGACGAACTCTTTTGAGGGGGCTATTTTTAGGAGATATGACATTACGATGGGAGCTCCCCAGTCGTCGTAGGCAAACTCTTCCACTACTTCAAGATAGTATATCTTGTCTTTGTTGGGTATGTCTTTGATTCTGTAGCTCAGTTCTTCATACAGCCTGGCATCGTCTTCTGAAAAAACAAAAGTGTTTCCAGTGTAATAATAGGATAGAAGCAGATATAGAAATACGAAAACAAGTGAAAAAACAAATACTGTAGCAGCCAGTCTTTTTGTGGTCAGCTTATGTTCCTTCAACGTAAGGCTGTTGTATATGACCAATGCAAAGGATGCAAAATTGAAAAGGATCAGCGCATTATAGATTACATGCGGGAAATGCCAATAAAACATCAGTATCAGGTACATGGCAATACCCGACACGATGAACACCTTGTTTGTCTTATGCAAGAGTCCTTGCCGCATATACTTGCAATAATGTATCTTGTAAAGGTAATGAAATAAGTTGTACATTTACAATTGCTAAAGTTGGAATGGCTATTTTAACGAAACGGAATATGAAAGATCTTACAATGAAAGTTCTGATAGTTGCCCATGTTACAGGCGGAAAATTTTCTCCCTTTGTGACTGAGCAGGCTGCTGCCCTGGCGAAGGCTGGCTGCGTGATTGAAAAGTTTGGGGTAGAGGGCAAAGGTTTTATCGGGTATCTCAAGAATCTTCCTAAGTTGAAAAGATCTATACGGGAATTCGCCCCTGATGCACTTCACGCACATTACGGTCTGAGCGGTTTGTTGGCTAACATGCAGAGGAGATGCCCTGTTGTTACTACATATCACGGAAGCGACATACACAGTGGAGGATGGGTCTTGAAACTCTCCCGTATATGTATGAGACTTTCAAAATTCAATATCTTTGTAAGTCGGTTCCTGCTGGAACGTTCTGGATACAAGAAAGATAATGTTGCCGTTATTCCTTGCGGAGTAGATATGGATTTGTTCTCTCCGATGGAAAAATACGAAGCAAGAGAGGCATTGGGTATGCTTGCCTTTGATGACAAGAAGAAATACATACTTTTTGCCGGAAGTTTTGACAATCCTGTTAAGAATGCCCTCTTGGCAAAAGAGACCGTTAATCTTATAAACCAGAAGTTTGCGTCTGAAATGTCCCGGAGCGCAGTTCTTCTAAATCTGAAAGGCTATTCGCGTGAGCAGGTGAATCTTCTTTTGAACGCCGCCGACTGTCTGTTGATGACTTCTGAAAGGGAAGGCTCACCGATGATCATCAAGGAAGCTATGGCTGCGGGTCGTCCGATTGTTTCTGTAGATGTAGGGGATGTTGCCGATGTGGTTTCAGGCGTACCGGGATGCTTCATCGCTGAGAGAAATATATCAGATATCGCAGACAAACTATCGTCAGCCCTGGAGTATTCGGATAAATGCGAGGCTATTGTTTCCAGTCCGGACAGTTTGGAGGGGCGCAAGAGACTTATTGAGAAGGGGTTGGTGAGCGATCAGACAGCCAGACGGCTGGTACGTATATATGAACTTTTGCTAAATGGTGTAGGATGAAGATACTGATAGATATAAATCATCCGGCGCATGTACATTACTTCAAGAACTTCATACGTCTGATGGAGGAGAAGGGGCACAGCTTCTGTGTTACCAATCGCAACAGCAAGATTATAAACCAGCTTCTGGATGCCTATGGAATAAACCATGTTATCCGAGCTCCGCGTCCGGCAAAGCAAGGCACGTTCCAGGCGCTGAACTACCTGAGGAAGATGGTCTTTTTCTGCATCAAGGCTTCCCGTTCCTTCCGTCCAGACCTTTATATGGGATTTGCCTCCTCTCCATGCGCCATAACTTCTTTTTTGTTCTGCAAGCCTTGCATCCTGCTGGAGGATACCGAGCATAACGCACTGAACCACAAGCTTTACAAGCCGTTTGTGGAAAGAGTCATAACTCCATTTTATTTTGAGAAGGAACTTTGGAAGAAAGACAGTGGCAAACAAGTACGCATGAACGCCTACATAGAGCAGCTGTACCTTCACAGCCGGTATTTTGCCATGGATGAATCTGTTCTGGTGGACTTGGGGCTTGAAAAGCGCAGGTACATAGTAATCAGGTTTACAGCCTTTGGAGCCCATCACGACCTTAAAGTTAGGCACATAAGCAATGAGGCTAAGAAGCGTCTGGTGGCCGTTCTTTCTCAGCGATACAAGATTGTACTGTCTCTTGAAAACAAGGACGATGCAGCTGAACCCGAGTTTGCCTCATGCCTGATGCATTTTCCTCCAGAGAAGATTCATGATATCATAACTGGTGCAGCCTTTGTGCTCACGGAGGGTTTGACCACGGCTTCGGAAGCGTTTGTCCTTGGAATTCCTTACATATCTCTCAGCCCGCTTCTTGCCGGAAATATCAACTGCCAGAGCCGCAACTATCCAGACCAGGTATTCCTTGCCAATTCTGAGGAAGAGGTTTTTGCGGCGGTAAGGACAATTGAGGAGAATATGAGTTTGAAGCCTGATTTGTATGGACCGGCACGCAGGAAGGAAATAGAGGAAAGTACGGTTGATCCGACAAGATTTGTGGAGGATTTCGTACTTTCGTACATGAATGAGTAAAACTATGGGGCTTTACGGCAAAAGATATAAGGTTGAGGATGTGAGTGTCAGGGCTTTTATGGCGCTGACCGTGGCCGGGTTGTGGGGGCGTTTGCCCGAGGGGTTTACATTCAGAGAGACGGTGTCTGGTGCTGGTGCTGGTTCTGGTGGAGTTGAACTGGAGGATATAGACTGGGAGGCTGTTCTGCAACTGGCAAGGGAACAGGCTCTTGTAGGCATCATAGCGTCGGCTTTTGATGCAGGCGAAGGCGAGTCTGCGGCCGTGGGGCTTGGTTTTGAACTGGAGGAAGTGCTGGATAAGGCTCAGCGAAAAGCTTTTGCAAAGAAGGTTTACTCTTTGGAGCAGCGGAATCTGAAGATGGACAGGTTTGTCTTGAAGTTGTTCCGCTGGCTTGAAGATCAGGGGCTTCATCCGATTCTGCTGAAGGGGCAGGGGATTGCAAAGTCTTACCGCAATACGTTGCGCAGGACACCGGGCGATGTGGATGTGCTTTTGATGCCCTCTGAATATGAGGTTGCTAAGAACTTGCTGATACCCAAGGCTTCTAAGTTGATTTCCCAGACCCGTGAAGGGGATCATGTGGCATTTGTACTCAAGGGTTTTATTGTGGAACTTCATAGCAACATACACGTTTTTCTGGACAGAAAGACGGATGCGGCCTTTGACTCTCTGATGGAGGACATTTTTGCCGGAAACAAGATGAGCAGCATAGGATTGCAGGTTTTTGACGAGGATGCCGCCTATGAGGTTCATGTTTTACCGGTGAGTCAGAATGTCCTGTATGTATTCTGCCACTTACTTCAGCATTTCTTTTCTGCCGGTATTGGTCTGAGGCAGGTGTGCGATTTGGCACGGCTACTGTACGTACATGGCAATGAGTTAGATACCGAGTGGCTTGGCACTCAGATTGAAAAGTTTGGCATTATGGATGAATGGAATGCATTTGGGGCTCTCATGGTTGAATATCTGGGACTTCCATATGTAGCGATGCCTAAGTTCGGAGGAAATGCCGTTGAACTTGGCCCAAAGTGGAGCCGGAAGGCCAGACTTATTCTGTGCTACATCCTATCGGTTGGAAACATGGGGCATAACCGCGATGTAACCTACAAGAAAAAATACTCCTACATAGTTAGGAAAACCATATCGCTGAGCAAGTTAATAAGCAATGCCTTCAGGCTGGGGAGGATATTTCCAAAGGATGTGGCCAGAATATCATTTAATGGCATCAGCGAAGCTATCGGGCGGCTTGAGGAAAGAAAATGATATGGAAGGAGGTTGAACTTTGAAAGATAAAAGATGATGCGAAAGTTTGTTTATATGGTTGTGCTGCTGAGCCTGGGAGCGAGCCTCTGTGCCCAGGACAGCCTGCGGCTCAGGAAGGGAGTGGAATATGCGTTTGCCCCCGTAAGGCAGACGGGGCTGTATATGCCTTTCCCTGAGGAAGTTCCGGCGGGGCAG
The DNA here is from genome assembly GCA_937899055.1 of uncultured Bacteroidales bacterium. Taxonomy (GTDB): domain Bacteria; phylum Bacteroidota; class Bacteroidia; order Bacteroidales; family UBA932; genus Egerieousia. Next base: position 6,023 of record CALBPX010000114.1, on the reverse strand, counting down.
TATTCTGGCATAACATATCTTGGGGGAACAAAGTATGCGGTTGTACATGACAAGCTGAATGGCGGAGGACTTGTTTTGTTTGATATTTTCCTCAGCGATGACGGCACGGTAGCTTATGTAAAGGCGGAGGTTCCGCAGGCAACCTCTGTTGCCAATGAGTCTGGGCTTGACAATGAGGGAGTTGTGTTTGTGCCTCTGGCCTCCAAACGATTGGGCCTAGGCTCCAGCGGAGAAATTTTTTCTCAGGACTTGCCTGAGGTAGAGGGAGTTCTGCTGATAAGCCAGGAAAGAGACCAGACGATTTCCGAATACACGGTAGAGGGAGTTGCAACCGGAAGGACTGTAGCCGTTCCCCAAATGTTTGCAAAAGACAACATAGTTCTCAACAACGGGTTTGAGGCGCTGGCCTACAATGCCGTAACGGGGTTGCTTTGGACAACTACGGAGCGTCCGTTGAAGCAGGATCAGGATAGCGGAGAGCTTCTCAGGCTCCAGAGTTTCGGGCCGTCTTACAGGGCGGCTGAGAGCTTCCTTTACATGATGGACAATCCAGATGTGCCGTTGCAGATGAGCTCTGTAGCAAGGGCTTATGTCCACGGAGTGTCGGCCATGACAGCCTTGGACGACGGCTCGCTTCTGGTTCTTGAACGGGAGGTTTATGTGCCCAAGGGCGGCACTTTGGCAATGATGCTGGGCTCCTTTACACGGAGCAAGATTTACCGTGTAAATCCGGCAAAGGAGCAGGAATCTGCCGAGCCGCTGCGCAAGACCTTGTTTGCTCAGTTTATGACAAGTGCCTTGAACATAGCAAATTACGAAGGTATGTGCCTTGGTCCGGACCTGCCCGGTGGCTGGCATACGCTGGTTCTGATTGCCGACTCTCAGGGCGGGCAGAACGGCCTTACCAACGAGTACATCAAGGTCATAACATTCAAGTAGAGTCTTTTTTGTATATTTGATACTCAGGATATTTTATTACGCAGATTTACAGATGAAAAATTTTGCACTCATAGGGGCTGCGGGCTATATTGCCCCAAGACACATAAAGGCTATTGCCGATACTGGAAACAATCTTGTTGTGGCATACGACAAGTTCGACAGCGTAGGGCGTTTGGACAGTTCCTTTCCGGACTGTTCGTTCTACACAGAAAATGAGCAGTTTGACCGCTTCTGTTCAAAGCGGATGCTGAGCAGCAATCCGCTTCATTGGCTGACAATCTGCACTCCGAACTATACTCACGATGCCTTTATACGTTACGGCCTGAGGCTGGGAGTGGATGTAATCTGCGAAAAGCCGCTGGTTCTGAACCCGTACAACATAGACAACCTTGAGGAACTGGAGCAGGCAACCGGTCACAAGGCATATACCATACTCCAGCTGAGGCTTCACGACTCCATAGCAGCCCTGAAGAAGAAGATAGACGAAGGGCCGGCAGACAAAATCTACGATGTTGACCTTACCTACATAACTTCCAGAGGAAAATGGTACTATGCATCCTGGAAGGGCGATATCCACAAGAGCGGCGGAGTGGCAACCAACATAGGGGTTCACTTCTACGACATGCTTCAGTGGATTTTCGGCCCGGTTCAGAAGAGCATAGTTCATGTGATGAGCTTTGACCGCGTGGCCGGATATCTGGAACTGAAAAGGGCCAGGGTGCGTTACTTCCTGAGTATCAACTCAGATACTCTGCCGGAAAATGCCGTCCAGGGAGAGAAGAAGACCTTCCGTACCCTGAACATCAACGGAGAGGAGTTTGAGTTCAGCAAAGGGTTTACGGAGCTTCATACGGAAAGTTACCGCAAGATTCTTTCCGGAGAAGGGTTCCGCATCAGCCAGGCCCGCCCTTGCATTGAAATTGTGAGCCAGATACGGACGTCAAAGCCCATAGGCCTTGTGGGAGACTATCATCCTCTTGCCCGTCTTCCATTGTCTTCTCATCCGTTTGGCTGGAACGACATACAGGTTTAGTTTCCTTTTAATTCATTCTGACACACATTCATAATATGGAGCGTAAAGGCAGCGGCAATTCCTGTCCGGGTTCTCACATTCATGTGGATAACCTGCATAGGATAGCTTATGCTACGGATGCTTCCGTTTATCGTGAACTGCCTCTGGGAGTTACTTATCCTGAGTCAGTTGAGGATGTTGTGGCTTTGATTGCCGAAGCCAGAAGGCGGCATACTCATCTGATTCCGAGGGCCGGCGGAACCTCAATCTGCGGCCAGGTGGTGGGCAGCGGAATAGTCTGCGACATATCCAGGCATTGGAATAAGATTCTGGAAATCAATCCTGCTCAGCAGTGGGCCCGTGTTCAGCCGGGCGTAGTACGCGATGAACTGAACCTTGCGCTAAAGCCTTACGGTCTGTTTTTCAGCCCCGAAACCTCCACGAGCAACCGCTGCTGCATAGGCGGAATGATGGGCAACAATTCCTGCGGCGCACATTCCCTGGTTTACGGCAGCACCCGCCACCATCTGCTTGAGGCTGAGGGCGTGCTCTCGGACGGAAGCGTTGAGGTATTCCGAGACTATACCGTAATGGAATTGGAGGAACGTTTTGGTAAGCGTTTCTGGAACAAAGCTTACGGAGAGTGTTCTGAAAATAAAACAGCAGACGGAAGGTCTTTGATTGAACGGATTTATGCCCAGCTCATCTCTTGGGCTCTGGACCCTCAGACCGTTTCACTTATCAACGACAATTATCCCGACAGGTCGCTCCGCCGCAGAAGCTGCGGCTATGCCATAGATGAGGTGATTGAGGATATCTCTGCAGGTATTGCGGAAGATATATCGGAGAGGAAGATTAATCTGTGCAGGCTGCTCTGCGGCAGCGAAGGTACGCTGGCCTTTATTACGGAGATTAAGGTTTCTTTGGATCCGCTGCCATCCGAAAACCATCTTGTGGTTTGCGCTCACTGCAACACCTTGGAAGACAGTCTTCTTGCAAACTTGGTGGCCTTGCGGCACAATCCGGTTGCAGTGGAACTGATGGACGGTCAGATACTGGCCCTTTCCGCAAATAATCTCGAGCAACAGCGTAACAGGTTCTTCATAGAGGGTAATCCTGCGGCTCTGATTATCGCTGAGTTTGAAGGCGATAGGATGGAGGAGAATGCGTCAGCTTTTGAGAAAGATGTATTGCAGCTCTCCGGTTCATCATCTCCTTCTTCCTCTTCTGCTGCTGCTGCTTCTGCTTCTGCTGCTTCCATTTTATCTGTCGTTGAAATCGCCCATTTCGCCACTACCAAGGCGAGCAGTTTCCATTAAAATTGCAGCCGCATCAGAGGAATCAATCATGGTATCTTCGTTGCAGTCACCAAACTGTATGTCGGTTTGCTGAATTTCAAATGCTTTGATTTTGCCGTCTGTTGTCTTGAGGTTGACAAGATAATTGCCATTTTCCAGCGAAATAAAGGGAGAAGAGAATTTTTCTGTTGAAAGAATGTCTGTAAATACACGGCTGGTATGTTTCAATGAGAATTCATCCGCATCAAATGAAGGCACAGCAACATATTCCAGAGGAATGACCTTTTCATTTTCAGCAGTCACGATTCCTTTCAGTCCGCCCTTGCTGATAACGTAGAAATTCCCATACTTGACGGCAGTATCATAACCATATTGTTCGGTGAATTCGTTGAACACGTCGGAAGCGGAAATATTTTCATATTCATACCAGTTTGTATCCATGTCCATTGGTTTGCGAATATAGAAAGTACCATCAAAAAATGTAACTTCAGAATAGGGGCGGTTACTATCATAAACGGGAGCGACAATTTCTCTTCCTCTGCGGTCAACAATACCAGTCCAAGGCATGGATTCGGATAATTCTACTTCTTCATACTGGTTTGTTTCGGAGTTCCATCTTTCTGTGGTGTAGGGGGTATCATGGTAGTTAGTAGCAAAGGCAAGCCCATTGCAATACTCATAAATTACATCATATTCCGGAGAAAGACCTTCTGTTCCGTCAATGCGCCATTTGCCATTTTTCAAGAATGCGTGTGTTCCGTCACTCAATACAGAAGCAAGTAAGCAACCGTTTTCCTGTGCATACTGTGAATCAAGGCTTTCCATATCAATTACAACTCGACTATCGATTGTCTTATCTCTCAAAATGATATAAGCACCAGTTGAATTTTTGTTTTTTTCATCATAGGAAGTATCCAACATGAAAGAATAGGAAACGGGAGTAATTGTGTCATATCCATAAGTATCAAGAGAAAATCGGAATTGGTCTGTCATGGGAATAATTTCCGTACCATCGAAACGAAGGAGACCTTGACGGTAATTATCGCTTTCCCCCCAGAGAGAGGGGTCACTTTCATCATAATCAACAACAACCATTGTTCCGTTCGCAGCATCACGGATTTCATCATAAGTTCCTGTTTGGTCGTAAAGAATAGTATCCGTTGTTATGTCGTAAATGATGGAATTTGTTTCTCCGTTGGTATCAGTACGGTTCAAAACAATGTTTCGTACATCTGGGCTAGTGAATTGATAGCTATTGTCAAACTCTCTGAGAAAATGTCCGGTCTGGTCGAAAAAGGCAACTTTATCATCTTTTTTTGCATACCAATATCCGTTATCTAAAGAATAATAATCTTCATAGGCAGGTTCAACGATAATGGGATTGGTAGTATTTTCAGGGTCAAATGTACCATAAAGTTTTGCCCCGTCCTCACTGGAAACATAAAACCAATTCTTTGCATATGAATTATAAAGACGACCTTCAATTTTTGGCTGAATGAGCTGGTAACTGCTATCATACACCATGAAATAGCCTGACATTTGCGCAGCATAGTAAATCTTATCATTCAATTCAAAGCTGTATGCAAAGCTCACATCCTCCGGAAGTTCTATCACAACATTGCCGTCGTTATCCACAAAACCATGGTTGCTGTAACTATAATAAACGCCGGAAGATTTGTCAACGGGATTTCCGGAAAATTGATTTCCATTTAAGTCGTAATAAATTTCGGAACGTGTTTCACCATAAGTAGTTCCGCAAATATAAGTAGAATACCCTGTGTCTGAATTGGGGTCTGAATAAGTGCCACTGTAAAAATACTCACAGAATTCCGTTTGTGGTGCAGTTCCGCCAAAGGAAATGGAATAGTAATGATTTTCATTTCGGAAACGGTATATCTGTGAATTGTGGGACTGGAAACTAGCTTCTTCACTCCAAAAGTCAAGCCGTTCACGATAAAATGATTCCATGATTTCAGGGTATACGTCAGAAATTGGATTTCCTGCAAGGTCAGCGAAATAATCGCCGTCTTCGCTGTGAATAAGGAATTTTTCTCCGTCAGCAGTCAGATACAGACTAATGATTCTTTCATTTGGTGGGATAACTTCTGTTCCGTCAGATGCAATCACGCTCAGGGGTTTGGAATCGAAATTTGTAGCGTAGAATCCTTTTCCCAAGTATATCAGGCTGTCATAAGAGTTGGAAATGATATTTCCATCCATATCCATGAGCGCATACTTGTTATTTCCGATTCCGACAATGGTTGCTTGCTGGTCAACAGTGAGCTGATAACTCGAATCATAATAATTGAAGCCATAGACGGAATCAGTCGGGGAAAGAAATTTGTATTCTACCATTGTACTGGAGCTGTATGGATAGATACCATGAATTCCCTCATCAAGCGAAATCAGCCGTTTTTCTCCATTATCCCCAATGACAACAAGCTGAGTGCCTCCGGTTGCCGTTTCCAAAGTGCCGTTTCGGATGTATATACTCTGATTCGCTCCACGAAGCATGACATTGTAACCATCGCCGATTTGTTTCGCAAAGTAAGTACCATCAGAGGCATCACTCGGCAACAGCGGAACATTGCACAACATCGCAGAAGCACAAAGGAAAGAGAGAAATTTTTTGACTGGTCGTTTCATGTAACCACTCCTTTATATAATATTTTTGAGTACAATCGATTACAAACTGTACTATTTATACTATAACATAAATTTCAACCGATGTCAAGATAAAAGTTTCTGTTTTTGTTCCATGCTGATGCAAAGGC
>CALBPX010000113.1 GCA_937899055.1 uncultured Bacteroidales bacterium | reverse complement strand
ACCTATAGACAGTAAAGCTGCCATAAGGAAAGCTGCGCCCAGGCGAAAATGCCTGTTAGTTTTTCTTTGATTGAACATAGTTAATTTTTTAGTTAGTTATAGTGTTTTAAAGGATTTTTCGCACCTTTTTAGGCAAAAAACCACGATTGCAAATGTAACAAATTTTCAACAAATAACACAAGTAAAGATGCAAAAAATGCATTTTACGTTGCACAAACCCCTGTTTTCAGGCTCAAATTTGTTACAAAAGACCTTCTTCCGCAGCTTTTTTTCGGGAACTTTTCAGGTCATTTCTTTGATTGCCGTCTTATCTTATAACCCCTGTAAGCATACCAAAGTATAACCAGGAAGCAAGGGAGGGCTATCAGGTAAGAATACTGTGTTGCACGAGGCATTTCATAGCCTGTTGAGTGCAGATAATCCTTAAGTATGCCAAACAGCAGAGGAATTACTGCACCGCCGAATATGGTAACAACCAGAAGGGCTGCACCCTTCTTTGTGAACTTGCCAAGATCGGCCATAGCAAGCGGCCATATTGCCGGCCACATAAGCGAGCAGGCCAGAGCCATGGTAAAGAGCACCCATACGGAATACTGCGGCGGAACAAGCAGGGCGCAGATTGTACCAAGCACACCGAGCCAGGCGCATATCCTCAGAGCCATTGCCTGCGAAAGCCTCTTGGGTATGAGGACTATTCCTATTATATAGCCTATGGTCATACCTATTGCCGGAAGGAACGGATAGATTTCCGGATTGGGAAGATGCAGCTCGTTGGCAAGATCTACCGGAGTCTGCAAAGCCAGAGTCTCTACTCCCACATAAAGGAAGAGGGTGACGCAGCCCCACACAAGATGAGGGAACTGCCAGATGGAAGTCTTGTTGGCTGCGTATGGGCAGTCGTTCTCCTTGCCTTCTTCCTCACCCGTAGCCTTGATTTCCTCAAGCGGGGCAAACAGAACAAGTATGCCCAGAATGAAGAATATGGCTGCAATTACATAGAACGGCTTTATGATGTCTCCTACCTGAGCTGTGGAGATGGACTTTCCGATAAGCCACGCAAGGAACAGGGTTGCAACCGGATAGGCCAACTTATTGCAAATGCCCATCATGCTTATTCTCTTTGCTCCGGATTCCATAGGCCCCAGAATGGTGATGTAGGGGTTGATGGCTGCCTGCAATATGGTATTGCCCAAGCCGCTGATGAAGGAAGCTATCAGGAAAAGCACCAGACATTTGAACCTTACATTTTCAGTAACCACACCGGCTTCCATATTTGCATCGGCAATTTTGGCCGGCCATACAAAAAGGAGGAAAGCCGCTGTAAAAATCATAAAGGCAAGAGCCATGGTCTTCTTGTAGCCTATCTTCTTGATTATGCCGGCAGCCGGATATCCGAAAATGAGGAAGGCCGCAAACGTAACAAATACAATAAGGTAGGAAGCTGCTCCTGAAACATTCAGAGAACCTTTGAGCAGCGGAATCAGATATCCGTTCAGGCCGAGCGCAAAGCCCACTGCAAAGAACATGAAGCCAATGCAGGCCAACGGAATGGCATAGTTTTTCTGCTTACTGTTTGTCATTTCTTTATTGTTTAAAGTTTTTAATCAGCGATATGAATTCTGTTTTTTTAGCATCGGTAATTATCTGCGCACCCACAGGGATGGCAAACAGCCTCTCTTTGAGCTTGTTGCTCAAATATTTGTTGGTTTTCAGCCGCATGCTGTCCTTTTCTGTAGTAACAACGGCTGCCTCCGGGTGCCGCCTTGCCATAGCCTCTATCCTGCGGATGTCGGAACGGGAGAAATTCCTGTGGTCAGAAAACTTCATAACCTCGTCAATCTGGTGAGAGCCACCCAGTTGGGAAAGGAAAAGACTATCATCGGCGATGCCTGTAAAAGCCACTGCAAACTTTGAGTACATATACCGCTTGTTGCAGGCTCCCGCAAATACGGGGAGGGCCTGCTCAAAAACGGAAGTGGAAAAGAAGACGGGCTGGTCTTTTCTCAGCCCCAGATCATTCCTCCACTTGGCCTCCATCTGTGCAACTGCTTCCAGCCCTTTTTCTTCATCGTGATTACCATCATAGATGCTGAAATCGGGAGCCTTTGTAATAACCACCACATCAGCCCTTTTTGTCTGAGATGGCAAATCGCGGAGATTCCCTATGGGAAGAAGGTTGCCGTTCTGGATGGTGCGGTTGAAGTTTACCAGAAGAACGCTGCATGAAGGTTTGATCTTACGGTACTGAAAGGCATCGTCCAAAACTACAAGGTTTACCCCATATTCCTCCGTAAGTTTACGGATGGCCATGCCACGGTCTTTGCATACGGCCACAATCACATCCGGAAACTTGCGTTTCATCTGAAGAGGCTCATCGCCGCAGGCGGCAAAGTCATCGGTGAGCTTAACCAGATGGAACCCTTTGGTCTTGCGTTTATAACCTCTTGAAACTATGGCAACTCTATAGCTGTTTTTAAGTTCGCGGACTATCATTTCGGCATGAGGTGTCTTGCCCGTGCCACCGGCAGAAATGTTGCCCACAGAAATTACGGGTATGTCAAAACTTTCAGACTTGAAAGTGCCTTTGTCATAAAGTCTGTTCCTGAGTGCCAGCGTGCACCAGTAAGGAAACAGCACGGTCTTGCTTAAAATGCCCAATGATGCCATAGATTGCAAATTTACCAAAAAATATCGCTGATATTGTTGTCAAGAACTGAAAAATCCTTGTCCAGTTTTGCTATGGTAATCTTTGCATAAATCTGGGTGGTTCTGATACTGGAGTGCCCGAGTATCTGCCCCACACTCTCCAGACTCATTCCGTTGTTGAGGGCCATTGTGGCAAAAGTGTGCCTTGCACAATGGAAAGAAATGAGTTTGTTGATTCCGCACATCGCCATAAGCTGCTTTATTTTGATATTAAGGTAGTTATGACTGATACGGCCGAACACTGGAGTGTTGGGCGATTTGTTCCGGCCGTACTTTTCAAGAATGTGGTGTGCCGGTTCCAGAATTTTAATCTGAAACGGTTTTCCTGTTTTTTTTCTCCGCGATATTATCCATTGGCATCCGTTGTGTTCTGTCAGGGCCTTTTTGGTCATGGTTTTTAAATCTGCAAAAGAAAGCCCTGTAAAACAGCTGAATACAAACAAGTCACGGACTTTGTCCAACATTTTGTTCTTCAGCGGTAAATCCATTAAGTTTTTCAGTTCTCCCTCCGTGAGAAAAGACCGATCCCTCACTTCTGGAGAAAGATGGAACATAGTAAACGGATTGCGGGAAATTACACCTTGGCTGAATGCCCTGGAAGCCAAATGTTTAAGAGGAATTTGATAGATCCAGGCCGTAGAGGTCCTGAGTCTGCAGTCGCGAGTAAGATACAGGCAGAATTCCTTGATAAAATCTTCGGTGAGTTCAGAAAATTCTATGTCCTCAACTCCATAGGTCCTGAAAATAAAATCTGCAAGGTGCTGTCTTACAATTTGGTGTTTTTTAAGAGTGGAAAAAGAGCGGTCTTTACCTACACGGCTCTTGAAGTACTCTATCTGTCTGTCGTACTGCGCCAACAGATAGGAGTCTAGTTTCTCTGTTTCTCTGCAAACGGTTGATTTGCTGGAAACTCCGTAGTCTTTATTGCTGATTGAAAAATCAGTATAAAGAGGATTGTTACTGAAATAATGGTTCATGATTCGTGGTTTTTTGCCTAAAAACGAGAAACTCATTATTAAAACACTATAACCAACTAAAAAATTAACTATGTTCAATCAAAGAAAAACTAACAGGCATTTCCGTCTGGGCGTAACTTTCCTGATGGCAGCATTGCTGTCTATTGGA
>CALBPX010000112.1 GCA_937899055.1 uncultured Bacteroidales bacterium | reverse complement strand
GGGACGACGAGATCCGCCGAGTACTCCAGATACTTAGCCGCCGTACAAAGAACAATCCTATTCTGGTAGGAGAACCAGGCGTTGGCAAAACAGCCATAGCCGAGGGTCTGGCCCAGAGAATCGTTCACGGCGATGTAGCGGAAAACCTCAAAGGCAAAACAATTTACTCCCTGGATATGGGAGCGTTGATTGCCGGCGCAAAATATCAGGGAGAATTTGAGGAAAGGCTCAAAGGAGTTGTAAAAGAAGTAGTTGACAGCAACGGGGAAATCATCCTCTACATAGACGAAATACATACGCTCGTAGGCGCCGGGCAGACATCCGGAGCAATGGACGCAGCCAACATCCTCAAACCGGCTCTGGCCCGCGGCGAACTGCGCTGCGTTGGAGCTACCACCCTGGACGAATACCAGAAGTATTTTGAAAAAGACAAGGCCCTGGAAAGAAGGTTCCAGATGGTCATGGTAGATGAGCCTTCACCCGTCGAGAGCATATCCATACTCAGGGGCCTCAAGCCCAAGTACGAGAACCATCATAAGGTTAAGATAGAGGACGATGCAATCATAGCAGCCGTTGAACTCAGCCACAGGTACATAACCAACCGTCACCTGCCGGACAAGGCAATAGACCTCATAGACGAGGCCGCCGCCAAGCTCCGTCTGGAAATGAATTCGGTACCGGAAGAAGTGGATGAGCTGCAGAGGAAGATAAAGCAGCTGGAGATAGAAAAGGAAGCAATCCGCCGCGAAGGCACTTCGCCCAAGCTGACCGACATAACAAACCAGCTTGAGGACCAGAAGAAGCGTCTGGAAGTGTTGAACAAACAGTGGAAAGAAGAAAAAGCCCTGTACGACAGCATCCAGAGCAAGCGTCAGGAAATAGACAACCTCAAGTTCCAGGCAGACAATGCCGAACGCAACGGCGATTACGCCAAGGTTGCTGAACTCCGGTACGGCAAGATTGCAGGCCTTGAGAAAGAAATGGCCGAACTTCACACCAAGATAGAAGCCAACGAACACCGCCTCATAGACGAGCAGGTAAGCCCGGACGACATAGCCGAGGTTGTTGCAAAATGGACCGGCATTCCTGTAACCAAGATGATGCAGAGCGAAAAGGAAAAGCTCCTGCATCTGGAGGAGGAACTCCATAAGAGAGTCATTGGCCAGGACGAGGCCATCAAAGCCGTAGCCGACGCCGTAAGACGTTCAAGGGCAGGGCTTCAGAGCGAAAAACGCCCTATCGGCTCCTTCCTGTTCCTGGGAACCACCGGAGTAGGAAAAACCGAACTGGCAAAGGCACTTGCGGAGTTCCTGTTCGACGATGAAAATATGATGACCAGGATTGATATGAGCGAGTATCAGGAAAGGTTTGCCGCAACCCGTCTTGTGGGAGCGCCTCCCGGATATGTAGGATATGAGGAAGGAGGCCAGCTCACAGAGGCCGTAAGACGCAAACCCTACTCGGTGGTACTGTTTGACGAAATAGAAAAAGCCCATCCGGACGTATTTAATGTTCTTCTGCAAGTACTTGACGACGGGCGTCTTACAGACGGCAAGGGCAGAACCGTCAACTTCAAGAACACCATATTGATCATGACCAGCAACGTAGGCGGCTCCATCATTCAGGACTATATGTCAAAGATGAAAGACAGCAACAGCATTATAGACGAAGCCTACAACGGCCAGCTCATGGACGAGTGCAAAGAAAAGGTTCTGGCCCTCATGAAACAGACCGTGCGCCCTGAGTTCCTGAACCGTATAGACGAAATCATAATGTTCCGTCCGCTGGGCAAGAGCGAAATCAGAGGCATCCTCAAGCTTCAGATACAGCAGGCCGAAAAGCTTCTGGAAAGCCAGGATATACATCTTGACTTTACAGACAAGGCTCTGGACTATCTGGCAGACAAAGGGTTTGATATGGCATACGGAGCAAGGCCAATCAAGAGAGTGCTCCAGAAAGAAGTCATAAATTCCGTAGCCAAGGCCCTCATAGCAGGCAAAGTAGCCAAAGGCAGCACGGTCCGCATCGATTATATGGACGGCGGCCTTATGATAAGCTAATTTTTGCTACTTTTGCAGCTTATGGAAGAGGAACGCCAGGAGCAAGATTTTGAAAGAGAAGAAAATGAGCGCCTCATGGCGGCGTTTGAAAGGTTCGACTCCCTGTACAACAAAAGCAAGGAGCCGGACTGGCGTTTTATGCCCGAGCAAAAGCCACAGCTGAGTCAAAATACTGATTTTGAAGAGGATGAATATGAATTCATTGTAGATAGGTACATAGATCTTTTCAACGATCCAATGGCCCGCCTGGCCTCTCAAATGGGGTTTGAGGCCTATCCATATTCCTCAGCGATGCTGGTAAAGTACTGCGATTCTCTGATAGTAGGCCGGGAGTTTGGGCGGACTCTCATGATTTTGGACAAGTACAAGGATTCCTTTCCTCCGAATGCGGATATATACCTGTCTTACAGCCGAGTATATATAGGAATGAAGGACCTCGGCAACGCCCGCCGCTATTACAACCTTGCAATACAGGCAGAGAGCACTCCGGAAGAAGTGTGCGATTCTGTTCACACTCTGGCGCAGGACTGCATAGATATTGAGGATTACAAGGAGGCCCTGTTCTACCTGGACAGGGCTGCGGAACTTACGGCCACATGGAACCGCAAGCACAACCAGACGGAAAAGAGCGAGAACCTGGCGTCCTACTACTTTGACTATGCGTTCTGCACAGAAAAGCTTGGCAACGACGAAAAAGCTCTGGAAATATATCAGAAATGCCTGGACATAGACCCTTTCAACGATTTTGTATGGCATAACATAGGCATGATCTACGTCAGGAAAAACCTCTACCGGAAGGCGTATGAGGCCTATGACTATGCCGTTGCTCTGAATCCGCAGAACACAAGCGCACTGTTCAATCTTGGGCATCTGTGCATAGAATGCAACATGTACGACCAGGCCCTGCACAACTTTGAGGAATGCTGCAAAATAGAAAAGGACAATCCGGATTCAATTACCGCCCTTGCCCTTGCATATTTCCTCAAAGGAGACCTCAACCAGGCCGAGATCCTCTACCGCAAAGCCCTGATTTTCTGCCCAGACCACGAAGGCGCAAGAGCAGGGCTCAAAGATGTTCAGGCAGAAAAGCAGCTACGCAGCAAAATTGGAACGCACACAGGCAAAGAAAATTTAAAGACCGATAATACAGATGAATAAAATAAAAGAAGCCATACTGCTGGTTCTAAAGGGCATAGGCATAGGAGCCGCAAACGTTATCCCAGGTGTAAGCGGCGGCACCATAGCCCTGCTTACGGGCATATTTGAAAGGCTGATCAACTGCCTCAAGTCTTTCAATATCAGAACTACAAAGCTTCTGCTAAAGGGCAACTTCCGCCAGTGGGCAAAGGAAACCGACATAGTCTTCCTGTTCTGGGTTGTCCTCGGCATAGGCATAAGTGCCTTTTCTCTGGCAAAGCTCATGCTCTATCTTCTGGAATTCCAACCTATTGGCACATGGGGCTTCTTCTTTGGCCTTGTGCTCATATCCTGCTGGTATGTAATTAAGGAAGTAAAGACCTGGAACATAGGAACGGTCATCAGCCTTGCCATTGGCATTGCCTTTGCCGTTTGGGTATCGCTGACCTCCCCTGCCGAAACTCCAGATACTTGGTGGTTCCTGCTGATAGCCGGAGCGGCCAGCATCTGCGGTATGATACTTCCTGGAATATCCGGCAGTTTCCTTCTGGTTCTTATGGTCAAGTACGAAGACCTGATGAACAGCATCAGCACCCTCAACATCCCACGCCTGCTGCTCTATGGAGCCGGTGCAATAGCCGGAATACTGGCATTCTCACACTTTCTGGCATGGCTGCTCAAGAAATGGTACGGCCAGACAATGGCCATGCTTACAGGCTTCATGATTGGTTCTCTGGTAAAGATATGGCCCTGGCAGCAGATACTCCAAGGCTCAGGCGACAAGGCCGTTACGCAGCCCATCATGCCTTCGGGTTACGCCAGCCTCTACGGCCAGAATCCTCAAGTAGCCACCGCCATAATCATGGCAGTAGCCGGAATTGCCCTGGTAGTTATCCTTGAAACCTGGGCTACCAAGCAGAAAAAACACGAGGCAGCTTAGGAAGATTAAGAAATTTTACTACATTTGCACTCCCGATGCAAAAGCATCATAAAAGGGACTGGTTCGGTAGCTCAGCTGGATAGAGCAACAGCCTTCTAAGCTGTGGGTCTTGGGTTCGAATCCCAACCGAATCACAACAATTCAACTACTGCTGCCTCAACCTTTTCCAGGGAGCATGTAGGCTCAAACCGAGCCACCACTTCTCCGTTACGGTTAATCAGGAACTTGGTAAAATTCCATTTAATGTCGTTGGTTTCTCTCCAACCCGGCATTCTTTCGTCAAACATTTTCTCCAGAACCGGAGTGAGTTTGTTGTCGGCATCAAAGCCCTCAAAGCCTTTCTGACTCTTGAGCCAGGTGTAGAGCGGAAGCTCGTTCTCGCCGTTGACTTCGCTCTTTTTGAACTGAGGGAAGTCTGTTCCGAACCTGAGCTGGCAGAATTCGGTAATTTCCTCGTCCGTACCCGGAGTCTGGTTTCCAAACTGGTTGCAAGGAATGTCCAGAATCTCGAAGCCCTTGTCGTGCAGTTTTGCGTACATTGCTTCAAGTTCCTCATACTGAGGAGTAAACCCGCAGCCCGTAGCGGTGTTGACTATCAAAAGGACTTTGCCTTTGTACTCGTTCAGGCTAATTTCAGCCCCATTCTTTCCGTAGAGAGAAAAATCTGTAACTTTTTTCATATTGTTGTCTGTAATTGTATTTTCAGCAATAGCATTATCTGTAACTTTCTGTGACTGAGCAAATTTTGAAAGATAGACCATGATGCCTACCAGCACTGCAAGCAGCACTGCCAGGCTGATTATGTTCCTTTTGCTCTTGGCCTTGCGGCGGTTGAGACTTCTGCGGTCGAACGTAATTCTTTTGTTTTCTGTAGGTTCCATAATAAAATCAATGTCTTGTTTTGAACGATTAAGGCCCAGGAGGCCTTGCCGATTGTAAAGATAATGGATTTGAGGCCAAAAAGAAAGCCCAAGAAACTATGTAAGGAGGAATCTGAAGAGAATTTCTATAGGATGGAGGGCTTTTACGCCGGTGCCGTCGAGGATATGCTGGCGGCAGGAAGTTCCTGGAGCTGCTACATAGACATCGGGCCCGCCGCCCGCATCTTTGGACTTTGCAACTGCCTTGCGCACAGCCGGAAAGAGCACCATCTCCCCTATCTTCAAAGATGTTTGGTAATGCTCCTTTTCGTAGCCGAAGCTTCCGGCCATGCCGCAACATCCGCTCGGAATCGTATGAATTGTTGCATCAGGAAGAAGTTTCTTCAGCATCTGCTCGCTCTTGCCCAGTCCAACGAGAGATTTCTGGTGGCAATGCCCGTGAAGATAAATCTGACAGGCAGCCTTAGAAAACTGCTCAGCTCTGATATGCCCAAGGGCAATTTCTCCGGCTATGAATTCGTCGTACAGAAGGCAGTTCCGGGCAAGAGCCTTTGCTCTGCCGCTCATATTGGGAGGTACAAGGTCTGGATACTCGTCTCTGAAGCTCAGGATACAGCTCGGCTCAATTCCCACAAGAGGCGCATCCTCAGAAATGATATCGCTGAGAAGATTTACGTTCTTTACGGCAAACTTCTTGGCAAGTTTCAGGCAACCCTTTGATATTGCGGCTCTTCCGCTTTCTACATGACGTGGAATTTCAACCCTGTAGCCAAGCCTCATCAGAAGGCGGGCAAATGTGAGGCCCAACTCCGCCTCCTGGCAGTTGGTAAACTCGTCGGCAAAAAGGAAGACCTTACGGCCATGAGCCCCGGCTTCCTGAGTTTTCCGGCAGCGGTCAAATGCCTTAACCTCTCTGGCTACAAGGGTGCGCATAGACCATCGGCTGAGTTTTGGAATATTCCTCTGCGATGAAAACTTCACAACCCGTTTTATCAAGCTTGCAGACGGCTTCCAACCGGCAAAGAAATTGTACAGCGGACGCACGCGGCGGCCCAGCCTCTCAAACCAAGCCATTCGGGCTATCATCCAGATATTCAGCGGAGTACCTTTGGCGTTCCAGCGATGCTGCAAAAATTCGGCCCTAAGGCGCGTCATATCCACATTGGAAGGGCACTCGCTGCGGCAGCCTTTGCAGGCAAGGCAGCTGGAGAGCATCTCCCAGACCTCAGGACTGCAGACAATGTTACTGAAAGAGCAACCGCTGTCATTAGATGCTGAATGCTGCCGCTCATCATGCTCAGAAGAAGGAAATCCGTATGTGAGAAGTTCGCGGAGCACATTGCTTCGGGCACGGGTGCTCCACAGTTCGTCATTGCCAACCTTGAAAGCCGGGCACATGGTGCCGCCCATCAGAGCAGACTTGCGGCAAGCTCCGGCGCCGTTGCATTGCTCTATGCTGCAAAGCATTGCGTACGGGCTGCTTTCTCCGTGTTTAAACTCTCCGTTCCAGGTGAAGTAAGTCTTATCAGGCAGAATATAATCTGATTTGCGGTTTGAACACGTTGAGCCCGAATGATTACAGTTTAAATTATCAGAATCTGTGGAACAGGCTTGAGTGCCAAGGACAAATCTCAGATACTCATCCATCGGGGGAGTATCGGTAATTTTCCCCACATTGAAAACCCCGGACGGATCCCAGGTATGCTTTACGGAACGCATGAGCCCGTAAACCTCGGCCCCATACATCAGCAGAATGAACTCCCCGCGGAGCCGTCCGTCGCCATGCTCGCCGGAAAGGCTGCCCTTGTGTTTGCGAACCAGAAGCGCAGTCTCACGGGCCACTTGCCGGAACTTCTTCCTGTCCGATGGGTCTTTAAGGTTGAGTACAGGCCTCAGATGAAGTTCTCCTGTACTTATGTGCCCATAATAAACGCATGAAAGTCCGAGGCCGGAAAGCATCTGCTTGAAATCTGCAATATAGGCCGGCATACGCTCTGGAGAGACTGCGGTATCCTCAATGACACCCACCGGCTTTGCATCGCCTTTCATGCCGCTGAGCACTCCCAATCCAGCCTTACGAAGATCCCATACCCGGCTGATATCCCTGCCATAAACTCTTGTGCAACAGTACGCTAGAGAACCGTTCGGCAAAGTATGTGCAGTAGTAGTAGCAGAAGAAGAAGAAGAAGAAGAAGAAGTAGTAGTAGTAGTAGTAGAAGTAGAAGTAGAAGTAGAAGTAGAAGAAGAAGAAGAAGAAGGAGAAGAAGGAGAAGAAGGAGCAGAAGCAGAAGCAGAAGCAGAAGCA
>CALBPX010000111.1 GCA_937899055.1 uncultured Bacteroidales bacterium | reverse complement strand
AGCTGTAAGTCTCCATTGGATTTAAAACTATGATTATGAAAAAGAGGAGACTGCTTTACACCATTCTCTCCATCAGTCTGTTAACCGTCATGGCCGGGGCTGCGATTGCTCCGGCACTAGGTGTTATCAGCAAGCATTTTGCAGGGCAGAGTCCGCTGCTTGTCCAACTCATTGTAAGCCTTCCGGCGCTGTTTATAATCATCACCAACCTGGTTTTTCCGCTGCTGTGCCGCTTGATGAAAACCCGGACGCTGGCACTTGCCGGGCTATCTCTCTATGTATTTGCCGGAGCTGGTGCTTTCTTTGTTGACGATATCTGGTTGTTGCTATTTTCTCGTGCCATAATGGGCGTAAGTGTTGGAATGATTATGCCCCTTTCCACGGGACTGCTGGCCTATTATTTCCCTCCGGAGGAACAGGCCTCCCTGATGGGCCTTTCAGCCGCCATGAACCAGATGGGCGGTGTGGTGGCCACATTCTTAGCTGGAATACTGGCATCCGTTAGCTGGAATTATGCGTTTCTGGTGTACTTGCTTGGATTGATTGCCATAATTCTCGTAGCACTTTTCCTGCCGAATGAGCGCCTTTCCGGCAGAGGAGGAGTGTCACTGTCCCTTCTCAAACGTTTCCACCCTTCGGTAGTGGGAATGTTTCTGGTGATGATTCTGTTCTTTATCTATCCAACAAATTTTGCGCTGACGGCATCGGCCTCCTTGAGCGAAATGGGCGTTACTTTGGTGATGGTGGGACTGGATGTCGTAGCATTCCTTGTAGGACTGGTTTTCGGTGTTTTGATGAAGCGCTTCGCCTCTCAGATGAAGTATGCTGCACCTCTGGGATTTGCTGCGGGCTATCTGTGCCTGACTGTTGGCAGCGGACTTGTCTGGCTGCTGCTTGGATCGGCCTTCATCGGAATCGCAAACGGAATCGGTGTCCCTTACCTGAATACAATCGGGAGTGTAAAAGCGGGCAAGGAAGCTGCCACGACCGTGATGCCGCTGCTATCGGCTGCCCTATATCTGGGCCAGTTCCTCTCTCCTTTGATTGTCTCTCCCGCTGCCTCCGCAGCCGGTACCTCACCTTATGATATAGGTGTTTGCATCGCAATTGTTTTCCTCCTTCAAGCCTTCCTGACAAGGAAGAAGCAGATGCTGCCGGCGTGTGAGTAGAACGCGATAGTGTCTTTGTCATAGTCATGTCAATTTACCGATGCAAAGGTCGAGAGCATTACGATTTTACTCTAAAATACTATATTTGTCGTATGGATTTCTTCTTTTCAGAGAATATAGAAGACATCGGACTTTTGGATCTTAAGAATTGTTATGTAAGAAATATATGAAAAGACTTTTTACTGCTTTTATCTTGGTGACTATGAGCACCTTGCTGTGGGGCCAGACTGGCACA
The DNA here is from genome assembly GCA_937899055.1 of uncultured Bacteroidales bacterium. GTDB lineage: Bacteria > Bacteroidota > Bacteroidia > Bacteroidales > UBA932 > Egerieousia. The sequence continues at coordinate 1,434 of CALBPX010000111.1, read as the reverse complement.
TGGTCTGGTCAGATTGAAGTACAGGGCATGAAATTGACCCTTGTCTTTCATCTGGACGGAGATGAGCCTACGCTTGATTCACCGGATCAGGGAGTAAAAGGAATACCTGTACAGTATAAAATAGAGGAAACCGGAAAAGTTTCTGTAACAGTTCCGATGATCGGAGCCAGTTATGAAGGTCTTTGGATGGGAACTCAGATTGTAGGCAATTTCAGTCAGTCAGGCCTTTCGCTTCCGCTGACTCTCAGTCCCGGACTGAATAAGCCCAACCGTCCTCAGACACCCGTAGGTCCGTTCCCCTATTCGCAGGAAGAAGTTTCTTTCTCCAACGGTGAGGCAAAACTTACTGGAACGCTGATTCTTCCGCAGGGCTGTAACCGTCAGACGCCCGTGCTGATTATGGTAAACGGCAGCGGTCAGCAGGACAGAGATGAAACCATCTTTGATCACAAGCCGTTTGCAGTCATTGCAGATGCTTTGGGCCGCGCGGGAATTGCCACCCTGCGTTACGATGACCGCGGAATCGGAGGTTCCATCGGCGATGTGAAAAATGCAACCACAGTTGATTTCAAAGATGATGCCCTTGCAGGCATAGAGCTGCTTAGGGAACGTTTTGACAAGGTCGGAGTTCTGGGGCACAGCGAAGGCGGAACAATAGCCATGATGCTTGCCGCCGAAAAGCAGGTAGATTTCATAGTAAGCCTTGCCGGAGCGGTTGTCTCAGGTCAGGAAACGATTGTAAAACAAATCCGTTTATCGCTTGTTGAGGCAGGATATCCCGACCAGACGGTAGATGAATACTGCAATGCGGTAAGCAAGGCCGCCTATGTACGTATTCACGGCGGCATGATGCCTTCCGTTGATGAACTGAACCTTCCGGATGAATTGAAGCAGAATTTTCTTGGCGTCCTTACCATGTTCCAAATGCCATGGATGATAAAGTTCCTCTCTCTGGATATGAGGCCGTTGCTGGGCAGTATTGAGTGCCCTGTTCTTGCCCTTAACGGCACCAAGGATAGTCAGGTTGAAGCGGAGGCCAATCTGGCTCCGCTGCGCAGCAGCCTGCCTGAAAATTCCAGGAACAGGATTGAAGCACTTGAAGGCTTGAACCACCTGCTCCAGCATTGCTCCACGGGGTCTGTGAGCGAATATCGCGAAATAGAAGAAACTATTTCTCCTGAAGTGCTGAAGATAATTGCAGACTGGCTGACGGTTTTTATGTAGTCAGACTATTTGATTTCCTGTAAAGAGTTGATAGTATTTGCCTTTGAGGGCCAGGAGTTCGTTGTGCTTGCCCCTTTCTATTATGCGCCCATGGTCCATTACCATAATATAGTCTGAGTTGAGGATGGTTGACAGGCGGTGGGCTATGACAAATGTAGGGATTGTCGTTTAATGTTTTCAATTTGAGCCGGTCGGGAGCCATCCCTTGTT
>CALBPX010000110.1 GCA_937899055.1 uncultured Bacteroidales bacterium | reverse complement strand
ACGCTTTTCCTCAGGAAGCCACGGACGGATGCCAGGTGGAAGAAGTTGAAGAGATAGCCGGTATGGGGGCAAAGGCAAAAGTAAGGCTGTCTGCCGGTTACGGCAACGAGCCGGAGAGCCTTACGGTTCATGTCGGAAATTCAAAACTCATGGACTCCATAGGCACGCAGTGGCACCCATGCCATCATAACGGAACCATCATCCACATTGCAATAAACGGCAGCTATGCAGGCCATATAGTAATCAACGACAGTATCAAGGAAGACAGCCCTGAGGCAATTTCTGAACTGAAGGCCTTAGGAATCAGACAAACCATAATGCTCACCGGAGACCGCAAGGAAGTTGCCCAGGAAGTTGCCCAAAAACTGTTGCTGAGTTCATTCCATGCCCAACTCCTGCCGGCCGACAAAGTGCGCATAGTAGAAGATCTGCTGAAGGAGAGGCAGACGGGCGGAAAGAAGCTGGCCTTTGTAGGCGACGGCATCAACGACGCCCCGGTTCTTGCAAGAGCCGACATAGGAATTGCTATGGGAGGCCTTGGCAGCGATGCTGCAATTGAGGCGGCAGATATAGTGATAATGGATGACAAGCCTTCAAAGATTGCCACGGCAATCCGAATTGCAAGACGCACCCTTTCAATAGCCAATCAGAATATATGGTTTGCAATAGGAATAAAGATTGCCGTTCTGGTTCTTGCAGCCTTTGGCATAGCCACCATGTGGATGGCAGTTTTTGCCGATGTAGGCGTGACGGTCCTTGCCGTCCTGAATGCGATGCGTGCCCTTAGGGCATAATTGTAGGAAATTTCACTACCTTTGTAAGAGCAGTACTCTTATAAAACACCATGAAAAGATTCATACTTTCAATCGCAGCAATGGCAATGGTAATTGCTTCCTGCGGACAGAACAAGAAAACAGAACAAACTGAAAACACTCAGGAGGAAAAACAGATGAAAACACTGGTAGCTTATTTTTCAGCCACTGGAACAACCAAGGCCTTGGCAGAGAAGGTTGCCGCAGTAACTGGCGGAGACCTCTACGAAATCAAACCGGAAGTTATTTACACGCCAGAAGATCTTGACTGGACAGTCAAGAAATCGCGGAGTAGCGTAGAAATGGCCGACAAGGCTTCACGCCCTGCAATAGTCAAGGATCTGGAAGGCATCGATGAATATGATAACATATATGTGGGCTTCCCTATCTGGTGGTACACCGCACCTACTATCATCAACACATTCCTGGAAACCTACAACTTTAACGGCAAGAAAGTGGTCTTCTTCGGAACTTCGGGAGGAAGCACCATGGACAAGGCCAATGCCGAGTTCAAGGCTGCTTATCCGGAAATCAACTGGAAGGACGGCAAGGTTCTCAACAGGTCAACTGACGAAGACATCAAGACTTGGGTAGAATCTTTAAAATAACTGAGCGGTGGCGACCAGCCGAATTTCTCCCAGATGGCCGAGAAGGCCGTCAACGGAGGAATTCTTCCAGGCTTCAAGCCTCTCAATAAGAAAGACTTAGAGAACATCTACAGGATGTGCCTCTGAAATCTTTGACCAATTACTAATAAAAGGACAAAACGATTATCTTAGCAATATGTTTACAATTCTTCTGCTGATAATTGTTTTTGTCCTTTTCATAAGCGTGGCGCTGAATGGGGTATCATTGAAACTGGGTATCCCTAAAGTTCTGGCTTTCCTGCTTCTGGGAGTTCTGGTGGGCCATCTGAAGGTTATTCCATACAGCTCCTTCGAGGACTTCGGTTTCGTCCAGAATGTATGCACCGCCGCCTTGATATTCATAATGTTCTACGGCGGTTTCGGAACACGCTGGGTTGCCGTAAAGCATATTGTCGTGGAGGCCGGACTTTTGGCATCTGTCGGAGTTGCCATTACCGCCATACTGACCAGTCTTTTCTGCTTTTACGGCCTGGGATGGAACTTGCCTGAAAGCCTCGTGCTGGGTGCGGTGGTGAGTTCCACGGATGCAGCCTCGGTATTCTCTATCCTGAGAGCCAAGAAACTGGGACTGAAGAATAACACGGCTCCTATGCTGGAAGTGGAGAGCGGAAGCAACGACCCGATGGCCTGCATGCTGACCATAGCTATGATGTCTTTCATGAAGGGCACCGCCTCCGGTGGAGGAATAGCCCTTATGCTGCTGATGCAAATTGGATTAGGAGCCATATGCGGACTATCCATAGCATATCTGGCAATCCAGGGACTTCAGAAGATAAACATGCATGGAAGCGGATACTCATCCCTGTTCCTTTTTGCAGTAGCCATAGCCAGCTATGCAGTTCCCGATGTAATGGGCGGCAACGGATATCTCAGCGTCTATCTTGTCGGAATAATCCTCGGTAACGAAGAATTCAAGGAAAAGAGAGCCATTGTAAACTTCTTCGACGGCATCAATGAAATGATGCAGGTCATAACATTCTTCCTTATTGGAATACTGGTTGTTCCGGCTAATCTGTACCGCGACTTTATCTGGGCTGCCATGATCTTCATATTCATGCTGATAGTAGCCCGTCCGGCTGCAGTATTCAGCATATTGGCTCCATTCCGCAAATACAAGTTCAAGCAGATGTCCTTCATTTCTTTCGTAGGACTCAGAGGTGCATCAGCGATTGTATTCGCCATCATGTGCGTAAGCGGAGAAAGTGCCTTGCAGCACGACCTGTTCAACATCGTGTTCTGCCTTGTATTCATATCCATCGGGCTTCAGGGTTCCCTGATACCTTGGGTTGCCAAGAAGATGAATATGATAGACAATAATTCCAACGTGTTGAAGACCTTCAACGATTACATGGAAGACAACTCTCTGCTGTTCAGCCAGGTTGAGATAACCAATGACAGCTATCTCGCCAGACGCCTGATTAAGGACATCCACCTGCCGAAGAACATCCTCATAGCACTTATCCTAAGGGGCAAAGAACAGATAATCGCCAAGGGAGACACAATGATGCTTCCAGGAGACAAAGCCATATTCGTTTCCCACGCCTACAACGGATACGAGGCGATATTCCTGGAAAAGACCATAAAACCTACCAGCAAAAGAATCGGGAAGAAAATTTCTGAAACAACCGGCACCGGTATCATAATAATGATTCGCCGCGGCAACAAGAACATCATACCTAACGGAAACACTGTCCTCCACGAAGGGGATCGTCTGGTGCTTCTGCGTTAGAAACCGTTCCTTTCCTTACTGCAAGCTCCTCAGCAGTACCTTGATATCCGGAAGCCTCTGCGGTATCACGGATATGTCCGTCTGGCTGAAGTGATATGGAATAAGCACTTTTGGCTTAATCATAGTTGCAGCATTCACGCATCCCTTGCAGTATATGTCAAGAGGTTCATCCAGAGTGAAACCGGCCCTTACGTTTTCCAGAAAGGAAAAATCCTTGTCTTTCTTGCTCAGCGACTTCTCTATTTCCTCTTGAAATAAGCCCTGACACGTTTTACGCCCTCCACCCCCAGGATGGTAAGCCCTCCATACTGGAATGTCTTGGCAAGCCCGAAGAGAATCACCCAAAGCACCCCTTTTGCCTTTGCGCTTATAGGAAGGGCCATTTGGGCAAACGACAGGATGTAGAACGGAACGCACATAAGAAGCACTATTACTCCTGTCCGGAAGGAGAGTCCTTTGAGCCAGTTCTTTATCTTTTGGAAAAAAACCTTCATCAGAGATGTCGTTTTCACAAAATTAAGATATTTTTCCAATGGCACAACACTTCTTGTTTCATGTGACAATCCAATTGCAATTAATCGTATATCTGAAAAACAATAAAAGCAATACGGATATGTTGAAAACAGGAGACAAGATGCCAGTATTTATTGATTCAACAACTCCTTCAGGACAGGATATACCTCATCCTCCTTGTCATAAGGATGTATGTGGAAGTATGCATTGCCCGCAAGCATGGCCGAGAGGCTTGTGCGGTTGCGGTCATAGAAGATATGGACCGGCTTACCCAGTTTTTCCGCATAGGCCAGTTCATACCCCACTCCAAGCGAAGGTGTAGTACATTCTGCAATCACCATATCCGACTCCTGCAGCCAGCCGGTATCCTGAAGGTAGATGACTACCTCATTGTTCCCTTTGGAGAAGCCTTTGGGAGTTGAGCCTTCGTGCTTGCTAAGCAACAAATCCCCAACGTGTTCTGTCAATACGGTATCGGTCTTCTGAATGTACCCGATAATCCGTTTGTAGAGAGATGCGTCTTGCCTGCCTCCCCGTATGGAACCTGCGAAATAAATCTTCTTGTTCATAATCTGAAACTTCAATAGACACAAAGATATATACAAGTATCTGTTTTTCAAAATCCTACAGCAAACAAAAACACACACGGCACCTTTCTGGACATAAAGGCCAATTGTAAGTAAATTACGCTGATTAACACCCAATGAGGGAGTTGTACAGTCAGCACAATTCGCAAAAATTCTTGAATCAGCCAAAACTTGCACTATTGTGTTGAATTTAGAATATTTGTATATTTGTAAGGGTTAAACCGCGTCTCAAACAAACGGTTATGCAAAAAGTTAAGATTTACGAATACGAAACCCCCTGCGGCAAACTATGGATTTCTGCCAGAAGAGGGAGTATCTGCCTG
>CALBPX010000109.1 GCA_937899055.1 uncultured Bacteroidales bacterium | reverse complement strand
AGATACCGCCCAAAAAGACCAGTATGGCAGGCTTCTTCAGAAACCTCCGCCTCATAGCCCTTAGGAAGACCTCCGGAAGCCGAACGGACAAAAAAGTCAAAGGCTTTGGCAGCATATACAGAATCGTATGAAAAATACCCAAGTTCCAACTTCCGCCCCTCAAGATTGCAGCATAACTTCTTCATAGCCAGAATGCTGCGGTTAGGGTCCAAAGATTCCAGAACTTTGTTTACTTCTCCGCCCGGGTTGGCAATGCTCTGGCAGAGCAGGGCAGTAAAATCACCGTCCATGGTGCTCAGGGCCGCCCCCTTGGCAACATAGACGGATTTTACCTTTTCAAATGCTTGAAGCGCAACCGAGTCCGCCGCCAAAGCCTCACCGGACGGCGGAACTACGGTAACCGTTGCCCTATGCCCGTATTCTTTTACAGTCAGGCATAAAACCCCTGCCAGCACAGCCGCCACAGCTGCGCAAATCCAGGCCCGGCGGCCCACCATCCTCCAAAATACCCGGCTGCGAGGATTCACCTGTTACTCGGCGTCTGCAAGTTGAGTCAGAGCATCTGCTGCGGCAGGAATCTCTTCCTTTACGGAGCCAAACAGCTGAACTGCCTTCTTATAGTCTTTTGTAAGAGCTGCATACACGGCCTTTGCGTATGTAAAATACGGGGCCTGGGCACTTGTGCCGTTGTCAGATACCTTGCTGAGCAGTTCACCGGCCCTCGTAAGGTTTCCTACGCTCATGGCTGAGTTTGCCGCATTAACCAGGGCTACCTCGCTGGCAGGATACTGGGCCAGGGCCTTTTCCATAATGTAGTTGAACTCCGCACTGCCTGCTTTGCAGGTGTTTGCAGCCATAAAGAATTCGTTCAGGCTCAAGTCTTTGGGGTTAGACTCAATCTTGCTCTTAATCTGATTTATATCTACGTAAGGCACTACTTCATAATCCACTACATAAGCCGCCCTTCGCAGAGCCGGATAGCACTCGTTCTTAATCTGCCTGTACTGTACCGGATATGCAGAGGCAATCTTGCGGTCTTTTGCATCGGGTTTCAGTTCTCCTCTGGCTATTTCCAGAATCTCGTCTTTGTTTTCAACAGACGATGCCTCAATCCACTTGCATACACCGTCCCAGTCCTCTGCCACATACTGGGTGGCAACAGGTATCTGCTTGTCTGCAAGAGCCTTGGCCACAACAGCTTTCAGACTTTCCGTACGGGCCTTTGCCAGCCTTTCGTTAACTGCATAACTTCCGTCCGGCGATGCATAGCCTGTAAGGGATATGCCTTTTACGCTGTACTCAGAGCTGTTGTCTTTGAGGGTGTTTACAAGATCCACAATCTTCTGGATTTCAGCTGCATTGTCTTTGTAGCTCTTAACTACGGTGCTCCGTCCTACGGCATAGGACAGATATGCCTCTCCCTGCTCGGCGCGGTTCTTTACGGCCTCGGCTACGGGCTGTACATATTGGAAATCGGGGCTGAACTTGAAGTCATTCTTTGCATAGGCCGCCAAAATTTCAACTCCCTGGCCCAGAACGTTGTTGCAGCATCCCTTGCAAGTCTGTCTGAGCAGCAGCTGGCTCTTGTCCATCCATTTCTGGTAAGGAACGCTTGCAGAATAATGCTCCGTAGGATTTGCCTTCTTGGCATTCAGGAGTTTGTATATCTTTCCGCCCTGCCTTCCGCGGAGGCTTCCGTCGTCTCTGGGGGTTCCGTTTTCTCTCACATACTTGTAGTAACGCTGGCTGCCGTAAAGTCCAAGAGCCGGAAGCTCAACTACATTTGTACCGTCCGTAATAACGGGTACAATGTCCAGACTCTCGTTCTTGGCCACCGTTGCAGCAGAATAGTCTATATCCATAGAAACATTCATGTTGCTTCCTTCAGGAGCAAGGGTAACGTTGCTGGCCGCAACTCCCTTGGTGAACACATCGCCGGTGCGGTTCACGGGCTTTTGTGCAAATGCTGCACCTACAAAGGCCAATGCAGCTACAATCAATATATATCTTTTCATAATTTCCTGGATTTTAGATTGTTAGAATAAGTAAACCAAACTCAGCGCAAGCTTTGTAGGGCCAAAGAAATGGCGGTCAAAGTTTTTTACATAAGGAGTATGTGCGTTCACCGGCTTATACTTGTCGTACTTGGTGTACATATAGCCTGCCGCTACTTCAAACTCCAGGTTAAGATGTCTGGAAAGAATCCAGTCATGCCCCCAGCCTACACCTACTCCGGCCATCCAGCCTTCGTAGCGTTTGTCTTTCATCTTCTCAAAGTCTGCATCCAGAACCTTGAACTTCAGAAAATCAATGTTGCCCACATCATACATTCCGCCCATTGCATGCACTGCAAAGAAGTTGCCTGCAAAGCGGTCGCAGGTCCAGTAACGGAGCTCCGGCTGCACCATCCAGTGCTTCCAGCGTCGCCCTTCAGGAAAACGGAAAGGATTAAAGTTTCCGGACACGTCCATGGTCCATCTGTCACTCAGCCCAACCTCAAGGCCCAGATTCAAAGTGGCGGTAGCGTCGTAGAGCAGATTGCTCTTGAGGGCCGCCTTCTGTCCGTTTGCATTGTTGGCAAAGCAGACAAGCAGCACAATAGCTGCGGCAAAAACAGTCTTGATCTTCATATCTTAAAATTTATCGTTGCAAAACCACAGAATCCAAAGATAGGAAATTATCCTCAATCCAAGAAAACACGGCTACCTGAGAAGAAAATCTATGGCAGAAGAAACATCCGCGTCTTTGAGGAGAACTTCGGCATTGCGGTCCAGAACATACACAGACGGAGTATGCCTCATGCTGTACAGCTGACCGCCTCTCAAGCTCCCTCCGTCCGAAGCTACAGCCCAGCTATCCGGCATCAGGTCAAGCACATCGGCAACATTCCCCTCCGTACAGACAGCCAGAACAGCCATTTCACCTTCGGCAACGGCACGGCTCAGCACCGCAGAATATTTAAGCCGGGTAATTCCTCTTATGCAATCTGCACAGCCGGCAGAAAAGAACACCAGCATAACAGACTGCCTTTCTGCAAGTTGCCCTATCATCCCGTATAGGCTTTCGGGCCTGCCTCCCATGGTCAGTGCAAAGTCTTCCGCCTTGCTGCCCACCATGTTCCGCCTAATGAGTGCAGAAAGGTATTTTTCGCGGCTCTTTTCTATCTCAGCCATGTCTGTCCGTCTAATCTTGTGGGCAAAAAAATGCAGCAGCAGACTTTCGTTGTAGTATGGGCTTTCCACCGAATAGAAGTATTTTTCCGCCGCTGCCATAAAAAAACCATAGACATCTGAGCCTGATTTCTGACCGGAAGCATCCCGTAAATCTACCTCCAAAGCCCTGTCCATCAATATATTCACAGCCTGCACAACTGCCGGTTCGGAGGCCGCCGGCAAAAGGGTGAAGAACTCGGCAGCCTTCTCTTCCATCGCTGAGAAACCTTCTTCTTCCCCTACGCTTTGCGGCACTTCATACAAAGCCGCATCCGACAGATTTACAGAGGCCCAAAAATGCACCGCTGCGGAATCTATACGGCTCTGCATGATTTCTGCCTTGTCCTGCGCCATGCAATCTGCCCCCAAAACACTGCAAAAGCACCACAGCACAGCAAGGCAAACAGCCCTTAAATCCAGCCTGTTCTTTGTAAAAACTTCCATTCTGCCAAATATTTCAATGGCAAATATAGTACAGTTTTTTAATTTACTCCGTATAGACGCCTACGGCATCTCCGAAGTACTTGATTTTCAGGAACAGGCCCACACCATCTGCACGGTTGGCCGGTGCCCTGAGAGGACGGATGTCGTCAAAGTAAACGGTATAAATCTTTGCGGAGTTATCCTCCACCAGATATCCGCTACCGTCTGATATCATAGGTTTTGACACTATGTTGAAGAAATACCAGTAGTTCCAAGGCGAACCGGCAGGCCTGGTATTCCACTTGTTGGCAGTTGTTACAAAGGTCATTCCGCCAAGAACTTCATCGTCAAGCGTATTTCCGTTTTCGGTTCCTGCCATTTCCACGCCGATATCCGTACCCTCGCTGCCACTGACCTCATACTTGAACGGACTGAGCGTAATAGAAGCCATCCTTACCTTTACCGGTAACAGTCCTGATGGGCAGTTGCCCGGAAGACGGAAACTCATCTTGTAGGTAGGACAGGTTGTGGAGTTGACGGTGCGGCTTTCTCCGGTAGCTTCAAGAGTAAGGGCTGTAGCCCCCTCCGGCAAGAAACTGAACTGGTCTATGGTATAGATATGTATCTTTCTGGAAAGACCTGTTTCTTTATGCATCAGATCTATGACTCCGCTCTGCAGAGTGCTGTTTATAGATGTTCCGAGTGTAAATGTAACAGTTCCTCTTCCGGTGGTTGAATTATAGCTTGCCACAGTTACGTCATTTGCCGCAAACGAAGCATCCGGCGTGCTTTCCCAAAAGGCCAAAAAGTCAGATGCTGTAGTGGAAGCAATGGAAGCGCTGGCATCCGTAGCCAAAAACTCAAAGTTGATGGTCTGCTGCACCCCCGTACCACTCTGGTACATCTTGGAAGTACCTCCGTCTAAAATCCTCAGCTCATATTTTCCGTCCGTAATGTCATCTACCTTATCATTTATGGTAACGGTACGGTTGTTTTCATATTCATCGCTGTCTACGGCTTCCATAAAAGTCCTATGCCCCATACCCTCCCAAGGCATGGAAGTTATGTTCAGTATGAATACATGATTCCTGAGCAGTGTGAGCGGCTGATTGTCACTATCCAGAAGCATCAGCGTATGATATTTGGTCACCTGGTCAGATTCTGCCGTACTGCCGGCATGCTTCTGGTATTTGACTCTCAGGATAATCTTCGGAGGATCGTCCGCAGAGTTATAATCCTCAAACAGATACATTCTGGCAGCCAGATTGTTGAATACATGGGCACTGTTTTCCCTGTCCCACCTGTAAACATTCATCATCTGGCTTTCATCAGTAACCGTAAAGCGTGCAGCATCGCTGAGAGTGTAAGGAGAAAGCCTGCCGTCGTCTATTGCAAGCGTACTTTCGTTTATGTACCCTGCATAGTGGTCTGAACTGTTATTGGGGTTGTACGGTGCTAAAAATCCCTTTGTCAGTCCGTTGGAAATTATCCAGTCTATCTGCAGAATCCTATACTGGTTACCTGTCAGTTCAGGGGTGTCGTTCATAGCTCCAAACTGCACGCGCGCCCTGTCTCTGATAAGGTGTACCATGCTGCCATCTTTCTTGACATAGCTGGTGTCTTTATCGCCGTTAGGCAGCTCTGTTATTTCCATAACGCTCAGCCAGTTACGCAAATCAGCGGCATTGTTTTCCGCATGGAAACCCCAATATGCAATGGTCTTTTCCGATGTGTCGCACGCCAGTTTTGCGCTTCGCATCAGCACAGTTTCCATATTTCCGGTAAGATCATATCCGGGCTTATGACTGCTGGCATTTGCTATAAAGTGTATTCTTGCCGTATGAGCCGGAACTGAACCTGTAAACAGCTCTCTTCCAAAACATTCAGAATGTCCATCGGTAAAGTAGCCCTCCGAGTTTTCGAGTGTGGCCTCCCTATATCCCAGATAAATACCCTCTCTTGTAAAGCAGAGCATGGTAAGGTTCTTTACATAATCTGTGGTATCCTCCACTCCGCCTACCACGCTGGCCTTGGTCTTTGCCCTTCCTCTTTCTCCGCGTAGGTTGAAAGACAGTCTTACCGGCATATCGGCCTCCGAATCTTCCTGAATAACATCTGGTTCATCCGGAACAAGAGATTTCTCGGAACAGAACTGCATCAGCAGCGCTGATGCTGTCAAAAGCAATATAACCTTATATCTTTTCATACTCATTCTTTTTCTCAGCGATTGTTTCCCTCCCTCTTCTAATCTCCGTTAAGTGCCTGTATTTCTGCAAGTGTCAAATCCCTCACACAGCGGATCCAAGTGCTTCTCTGGTCTGTGGCTGTTGGCGTGTCATTATTTTTACCGCTTCCAAGATCGCTGCAGGTACCACTGAGATTCCAATAATATCTGCTTGTAAGTACTTCCACCATTGTTGTACCGGAAGTATATTCTCCGTCTTGATACTTGATTATGACACCTATTTCACCTGCTGTTGGTAAACGCCAATTTTTATATTCATAACCGTCTGTACCAACTTCCATATAAGTGGCGCAATGGTTCTTTGCCAAAGTAAAGTTAGCTTCCGTTTCACCCTCTAGAGTACTTGTATTGTATTTAGTTATCACTCCTAATTGTGAAGCCAACATAAAAGCAGGAGAAACAACATTATCGTTTGAAGCATTATCTGTAAGAGTTGGATAACCAATAACATAATCATCGCTGGCACTTGTTATCTGAATTACATACATACTTCTGTTAGTATAATTAGCATTATTCCCTCTGCTTGGTGTTGTATTGGTAATATAATAGCCATGTGTACCTATATAGTCTGAACTTGTACCTGTATCTTGTGCGTTGGTGGGGTAGTTTATGTAGTATATAGAGCCGTTATAGTAAACCTTAGCCCTGAAAACATCATCTCTGACATATCTTTTGCCTGAATTATAAGAGCCCCAAACTACCCAAGAATAGTTATCACCATCGGGAATTCTTGAAGACCATAAACCTTCGATTCTCTGGATGTTATCCATTGGGAAGTGATGGATTGTAACGTCTTTGTACAGGCCGGATTCATTGAGTTTCACACGGAAGGTAATGACCTTTACTGCACGGTTGTCCAAAGCCTTGGAACGGACAGTTATGATGCCGTCTGTAGTAACCGTTATCTGGGTAAGCTCAGAATTTGCCGTGCCGGACGGAGCATAACTTATTATGTTGATGTCTTCTGCTCCGTCAGGAGAAGAAGGGGTCTTGTAGATACGGTTTGTAATACCCGAAGTGGTGGAAGAAGAACCGGTAATATCTACAACAGTGCCCTGATAGTTTTCATAAGAGACATTTACGGAAGAAAGGTCTATATCTACAAACCTGCCGTCGTCTGTAGAAACAGAAGCGTACCAGTTCAAGTCCACCTTTTGGACACCGTCGCCCTTGAGAGTATATTCAGTAGGATAAACCGTAAGGTATTTAACATCAGAAAGCCTTACAACCGTAGCCTCGTGGCTCATGTTGGTTTCTGTCCAAGGAACCACATGATACTCAATCCTGAGCTGCATGTCGGCAGGCTCAAGTTCCTCGTTTTCAGCGCCCCATGAAGCAATTGTAGCATCAACTAAGTAGATGTTGTTCCTAAGGATACCCACATCTCCGATAGCCTGCTCGTCGCAGACGGGAATATGGTAGTATGTTGTTTTCTGCGTCGTGTTCAGAGGATCCGCAGGATCATCTTCGTTCATGTAGGTATATCTGATAGACACCAGAAGATAAGGAGTCTTGGTGTAGTCTGCCCACTTGAATGGAGCAGAGTAAGTGACAACCTGATACTGGTAAGCAGAAGGATCGCCTTCCATGGTGTAGAGAGAACCTGTCTTGAACGGAACAGTATTGTAAGGGTTACCCACATTGTCCATGTCCAATGTGTAAGTGCCGGATGCAATGTCCGCCGTTTCAAAGCCAAAGTGAACATAGCGCCACATAGGAGCACCTGCACTCCAGTGGTTTGCAGTAAGTTCATCATTGACAAAATCAGGGTCCATATTCAGGTTTACCACAATTTTTGATACGGCACGCTTAAGGTCAACATCTATTATCTGGTCACCGGCTTCAGGTTCAGGCTGCCAGACGGTGTCGCCGTCCATCAGGAAGGCCTTTGTATTGGTGCGGCTCGTTCTTACCACAACAGGCTCCGTTGTATAGAAGCGGTCCAGAGTGCCGTCGTATGTAGAAAGCGCCTTCAGTTCAGCCAGATTTGCAGGAACCGTAGAACCGCTTTCTCTGTAGCTGTAATGATCCAAAAGAGAATGATTGCAGGAATGGGTGTGAGGGTTGTTTGCCGTAACATACACATGATACTGTGTGTCAGGGTCATAGTTAGCCGCATCAGCAGCCCAGTTGGCATTCAGCAGGTGCTTGGCCTTTTCCAGAAGACCTCCTGGTTCGTCGGTATCCAGAATGGCATCGGCATCTTCCTGAGAAAGATGGTACTGACTGATCCACGGAGTAGATTCAGCAGCCCCCTCAACCATTACAAAAATATCCAAGGTTTCAATGAGGGTTTCATGCAGCTCAACACGGGCATCCACATCATCTCCGGCCGAAATGCCTATATCCGTATCGTCAACCGCCTTTGTTTCAGATATGGTGTTAGCCCCGTCGTCAAACAGTTCAGGCAGCAGAAACAAGGTGCCCTTTACAATTGGCCTCAGTTTCTCTTCCTTAATACAAGAAACTATTGCAGAAAGCATTGCACACAATGCCAGCGCAACAAATAAAACCCTGTATGTTTTGTTCTGTTTCATCAGTCTTCCGGATATTGCCAGAACGGTGAAATACCCCCGTACTGGCTGAATAAATTGTCTTTGTTATCTTCGTAATCGGCGGCGGACACTCTCCTTAACCTTATGAAGTTATGTGCATCGTCCCCCGGAAACTCACTGGAGAACGGCACAAAGAAAGGCACCATTCCGGACGGAACGGAAACAAGCGACATAGAAACTATAGAAGCCTCATCGCCAGGATTGGTTGCATCCTTTGGCACTATCCAAACGCTGAACATGTGAGAACCGGCAGACAGTTCGTATGTCTGAGAATCCCATACGGTAGGCTGAGGATGGTCGTCATCCTGAATTACAAAACGGAAAAAGTCATTGTCTATCTGAAGCCTCAGCGGGTTAGGATAGAGAGTGCTGATGGTAAACTTGGTGGAGTAGCGCGGGGTAACTCCATCGTCAAGCCAGCCGTATGCCGTTGCAATCCAAGTATTTGTCCAATCGTTTGAATCCATGGAAGGAGTATAGCGCAGATATGATAAATAACTTACGTCCGTATGGCCGGCCGTAGTATATGTAAGCCTGTCGTTGCCTGCTGTCCAAGGCAGCACAGACGGCCTGAGAACCAACTTTCCTCCAACAAAGTAGGCATATACAATCCAGATATGGTTGCGGGTAAAGTCTCCTTCATCCTCCATCTCAAAAGTTGCAGTCTTAGCCCTTCCGCCAACGGTATAGTTTATCACTCCGGAGAGTTTCTTGTCAGTTTCCCGAAGGTATATGGTCTTCCATTCTGTAAGCTTATTGTCTGCAACTGCAGAAGTCAGACGGGAGTCATAGTCGTCGGCAGTTTCAGTGGCATTGGTTCCATGTCTGAATATGAACTCAGAAGGGTTGTTGTTAACAATAATCTGAGACGACGACGGAGTGCCGAGCCCAACCGTAGAAGAAAGGTAACCGCTTACCTTGAAGTCGTTGTCCGAATCGTTGAACACATATTCACTTGCAGAAAACATCTCCTGGGCCGCGCTGTTCAGCTGTATGCCTGTGATATTGAAGAATCCGTCCTCTATGCCCTCGTCCATCCTGCAGAGCAGAAGGCGGAACTTGCTCACCGCCCTCTTCAGGGTAACGGTGGAAACAGAAAGCACCGGAAACGAGCCGGATATTGCAACGTCCTTAATTACGCCCGAATACGGCAACCCCTCATCAGGAACTGTTTCCTGAAGAGTGGATATTCCAAAGAGATCTCCGCTCATTGCCAGATTATCCAGCGTACCTCTGGTAACATTCTTGGACGGAGTAAGCGAAACCGATGCCGGATTTGCTATTGCATATACATCCACATTCGGCTTGTTCTGTACAATGTCGTCAAATATGGCCTGCTCGGCTGCATCCTCGCTGGTAAGGCTGATGGAGAACCTTGCTACAGAACCTCCGTTCAGGTTATACTGTTCTATCTGCGCAGAAGAAATCTCAAGGTATGCAAAGGCAGTAGCCGTAGCCTCACTCTGGGAATGCCTGAACACCCATACGGCAATGCTGCTCAGCGCCCGCTCTGCCTGACTTGCAGAAACGTTTCCTACATCCGCCTTGGTTACCGTTGGCTGAGGCACACGCAAAGATATGTACAGATGCGGTTCCTCAACATCGTCAATTACGGAATGCTTGTGGCAGCCAACTGCAGATAAGAAGACAAAGCCCAATAAAGCCATCATAAGCACTCCGGAACCTCCTAAGCGCCCCGAGCAACTCCTGCAATTCTTTGTGAATATGTCTGTTGTCTTTCTCATCTTTATTTTTTATCGCGATAGTTTTCAGTATAGTGGAACATTCTTGGGATCTGCCAGTATCCAGTCAACCTGCACTTGAACTCCGATTTCCAACTGCGGATCCTGAAGGTTGGGAATGCAGCTGTATGCATTTGCCAGAGTGTTGACCTTAAATGTGACAGTTGTCTTGTAGTCCTGCTGGAACACACTTGATGTCAAGGTAGGATCTGTGGCCGTACTCTTCTTGATTTCTCCTATCAAGTAGAAATGACTGCCTGTTGGAATATTTCCCGAAGCTCCCACAAAGGCGCTGCCGCAGTTGTTCTGGAATTCCAGCACTACTTTGACATCTTCCTCAGTAACAGTCTGCAGTACCAATGAATATATATTCCCCGATTCTGCACTGCTGCTCAGATAAACCGATGTACCGGATGTGCCGTTGCTGAGAACATTGTTGTCGTAACTGAAGTACTCATCGGCATCTGCAAACGGAGCAAATGAAAAGTTCTGCCTGTGCTGCCCGCCTATGATTATTCCCGTAACCGGAAAGTTGGTTGTTCCAACAGTTATATCTGTTCCTTCGGCATCATCCAAAGTTGTACTGGTGGTCTTGTCCAGTTTAGCCTCAAGCAACGCAGTACCATATTGCAGAGGATATTCAACAGCAACCGCCTTGGAGCTGCTCGTTACCGTTCTTCCAAGGGTGTAAGCAGACAAAATATCGCTCCAGTTGCTGTTTGTAGAAACATAGTTGGTCTTAATGGTATTCTGGTCGTCGGCCGAAGTCTTTATGGTGCTGTTTACAAAATACCACAAAGACGGCGGATAACAGTACTTTTCCACCGGAGCCAAGGCTATGTTTACACTGGATGTTTCAACAACTTCAAAAGCCGAAGTGGTTGAGTTCCAATAGAGTGCTACGGAGCCATCGGGAAGCCCGTAGCTTGCCGGAAATCCGCTCAAGGTGGAGTTTGCATTGATTGTGTCTATGCAGTTGTTTATATATGTTACAATGGAGGCTCTGTAACGGTTATAGAACTCGTTGTATGTAAGTCTGGTTCCTGAATTATTGCTGTAAGGCGTATAACCGTTTATGTTCGGATAATTGCCGGTATTGTAGTTGTCAGTTGCTGAAAGCCCCTCTTTCAGTTGGTTAAGTATGTTCAGTATTGCAGTACCGGAAGCCGAAAAAGGATCTCCGTCCGTTTTTCCGGCAGGAATATTCTTAAGTCCGTCTCTGAGGTTTGTCAGATTTGTGCTTGCCCCCGTAACATCAGGCCACAGCACTGAAGTAGTGCGGCCCGTGTAGGTATTGTTCCTTCTGGAATAGAAATTTACTACAAATGCGGTAGTATAAAGGCCGTTCAGAAAAGCCGCCATCTGCTCTGCAGAAGCGTACAGGTCCGGCAGATCGGAGGCGGAAACTATAGGTTCCGGAGAAAATGTTATGTCGTTGGCTATGAGGTCATCGGCCACATTCATTGTCAGAGAGCCGTTACGGTGTTTGTATTCAGGGGTACCGGAAGTCACTCCTGTTGTATTGTCCTTGGCCCTGCCGTAAACCAGCATGGAACTTACTCCCTTGGGGATATACACGCTGCGGTAAAGATGGGCCTTGTTGTTCAGAACCAGTGCAAGCGAATCTGCATCATGAGATGCCACGCCGGCTCCCTCCTTAATCGTATTGTACGGCAGTTCCAGCTCAGACGAGCGGGTATCGCCGGCGGATACTTGCGTTGCCACATGGAACGGAAATATCCTCAGCATCTCAATTCCGCGGAAAGATGACTGTTGATTGTCCGCCTGCGCAATTGCAGACATTGTCTTTGTTGCAGGCGTTATGTCTTTGGTTATGTTGAAGGCAAGTGACAATCCGTCAGATGCGGAAGTCTTTTCGGTTGCATTGTCCTCCAAGCCCGAAGAAGTTTTGCTGCACGACAACAAAGCAGCGGACAGCACTATTGCAAATGCCATCGCCGAGAACCTATGTAAACTCTTTATTGTCATGCCTGCTTAATTATTAGTTTTAAATCCTTTCCGGCAGGATTTACGCCGTAACTTTCTTGTTTTTTATAGTATCGGGTCATAATGTCCTCCGGGGTTCCAGTCCAGAGTTACGCTCACGCCAA
>CALBPX010000108.1 GCA_937899055.1 uncultured Bacteroidales bacterium | reverse complement strand
TGTGCTCTATCCCTTCCAGAAGTTCTTGAAGATTGTGCCGGAGAGGTGGAGGAAGAAGTGACTACAATTCTAACTTCCCATTGGCACCTGCAAGATAAGATAAAGCTGCGGTGTCTTGACTGCCGTTGTATAGTTTTGGCTGGTTTGTGATGCTATCAAAGAAAATGCGGATGATAATGTTGGAGTCGGTCTTGTCCACATAGCCGTTAAAGACGAGTTTGTCAATGTCCCGTTGCGAGAATACAAACAACTTGAACTGCCCGATTTTTTCTCGGATAGCTCCGATATAGATAACATTTCCAGAATAGACGCGCTCAAAATTCTGTCGCGGAATCTGAATTGAGCACTTCCCGTTCTCGTCAAAATATGTGGTCTTGACCTGAATGTAATAGAAGATATTGTTCTTGCTGGCGACAATGTCTATCCCTTCATCAATAGCCATCATGTTGGCGTTATATCCAGCTGCAACTAATTCAGACAATACGGCAAACTCACCAGCCTTTCCGATATAATTTGTGTCTGTGGTGTCTGATTCCGGTCTCATGGTAACGGGCCGGGCTCCTCTTACTGGCCTTACCTTGTAAGCAAATGCTCCTTTTCTTTTCTTCGAGCACTGCATAATGACTCCAGATTGATTCTTGGGTTCCTCCTTCAAAACGGCACGGATGCCCTTCACAAATTCTTCCTGATTGAAATCAGAATTAGGGAATAATTGCCCGTTGCTTTGCTTTTCGACGGCGATAGCGATTATCTCTTTTGCCGTTAATCCGTCTTTCTTTGAAAGGACATCATGGACAAGCATGTCGCAAATTTCTGTGTAGTTCATATCGTATTGGTTTAGTAGTCACTACAAATATAGCGGGTTTCTTCCAGACTGCCAAGCGGTAATGGGTAAAGATAGACGGACAAAGCGGAGTGGGGCAGTTACATTCGCGGAAAACATTGTAGTATGCCTATCAAACAAATACAGCTCCGCGGCATCTCCCGCACCCCGTCAGATCGTATGACCGAAGACGGAGGGCTGGCGGAAGCATTGAACGTACACCTGGAAGACAACGAGCAGGCACCAACCCTGCCGCCTGACGATATTACCGACCTGTATTTCCGCACAACCTATCGTGGCCCAGCCCTCTTTATCCATAAAGGACTTGGCTACGACAACCTGATTTTCCTCCTTGAATCGGATGGCGTAGTTATGGCTGCACCAAAAGAGGAAGGAGACTTACTTACACTTTTCCTGCTTGAAAATGGAGAAAAAATTAACGGAGTAAAGTCTGTCGGAAATACCCTTGTATTCAGTACCAGCCGGCGCATGATGTACGTTTTGTACAAAGATGGCATATATAAAGCTCTCGGCGAGCAAATCCCCATTCCCGCGCTGGAATTCCGGACAAGGCAATATCCCACATCCGGGAACTATTCCGTGCCCGTAGGGAATCGAAATACAACCAAAGAACTGATTGATTCTTTTACCCCGGCAAGGACAACCACGGGAAGCGGTCGGACGGGCGCAACGGGTAGCCATTCTATGGGAGGTGCAACTGTCACCGTTGGCTCTGTCGGCCGTTCTGAATATGACGGCATAAAAGGATGGAACCTTGGGACATGGAAGAACTACCTTGAAGGAGAAACAAGCTCCGAGGAATACGACGAATCTTATGCCGAAGTCTTGAACGACATTTGGGACATGATTAAAGCCCAGATGAAGTATGTAAAGTCCCACGGCCATTTCTGCACTCCTGTTTTTGCGCGATATGCCTTACAGCTCTACGATGGCTCATACACGTATCAGTCTGTGCCAATCCTGTTAGGCGCAGGAGACAAGAACTTTATGAGGGCTTATGGCTTTATCCGCCGATATGCCGGTGATACTACATATTCTTCCAATTTGTCGGCGCGTCTGAACAGTGCCTATGAAATCAAGGCATATTTGTCGGAATACGATTATTCCGGTTGGGAAGATATAGTGAAGTCCATAGACATTTTCCTTTCAACGGATATTCACATGCCCCTGTTAAACTCGGAAATTACGGGAATTGCAGAGGATGAAGATAGCTCATATTCTCGCGAGGATGGAGATACATTTCTGAAATTTGACTTGTATTTCAATGAAGAAGATGAGGATAATGAAAACGAAAAAAGGCGCGATGAAATCCTTTCAAAATCCAATTTCTATCGAATAGCTACGTTCCCCGTGAACAACCTTACAAAACTCACGGAGGGCTTTAATCTGATGTCTAAAAAAAAGATTCTTGCAGACACGGAGACTTCTTCAGGCTCGGAAGGTGGCAACAATAATAATCTTACGTCGCAGGATTACCTTATTACGCAACCGGAACTTCCTGATGATTACCTATCTTTCCATAAGAAAAGGGCAGAAGACGTGTTCCAGTACAACAACAAGGTAATCATGACAGGAGTAAGCCAGGAAATCACTCCGGGATACCAGTTCATGAATGGTAGCGCTGTGAGGGTTGAGGACGATAATGCGAATGAGGCGATATGGCATTACAAATTTGCTTTTTACCTTCGTGATTCCTCAAATGATGCGCTGGTGGTTTATGGCCGAACTCCGGAAGGTTCGCCAGAATATCAGTCAACTTATCACGATACGATACATGATATTATTCGTGGCACAGCAGGTACATCTGGATATATTACAGAAGTTGAGCACTATTCTCGTCCTTTTGCTTGGCTGGCATACCCTGATCCGCGCTGCTACCAAGTGGACATTGCCTACAAAACAGCTTCCGATTCAGTCTGGCAATATAAGCGGTATAAGATGGAGGCGCACCCTGCTTTGAATTGTGCTTATGTCTATATAGGCATGGAAAATCAGATGGGACTTGTGGCTTCGGGCGAGACCATTACATCTTTCCCTGGCGAGGAAAATCGCTTGTTCAATGAAAACAATATCATTTGGGCATCGGAAATGAACAACCCGTTTGTATTCCCGGCTTCCGGCAGGCTCTCCTTCCACGCAGAGGTTATTTCAATAGCCAATGCAACAAGGGCCTTGTCCGAAGGTCAGTTTGGACAATTCCCTATATACGTTTTCACGAAGGACGGAATTTGGTCTGTCCCCATTTCGGATGAGGGCGACTTTATGGCATCCGTTCCCATGTCGCGGGATGTGGCGTTGTCCAAAGACACAATACAGGCACTTGAACAGGCCATCGTGTTTGTTACTTCGCAGGGCGTTATGTTGTTGCAGGGCTCTGGCGTAACAAATATCTCCCCTTACATGAACGGGCTGCACTACTTGCTGGAGGATGATGTGAAAGAGCTGCTGCGGCATAGCCCTTGGGGCGACATATCCGTTATTTGTGAGAACGAGACAACCTTCATGGGCTTTGTCAATGGTGCAAGAATCGCCTATGACTACAACGGACGTAGGGTAATATTCTATCGGGACGGCTTCTTATACCAGTATGTCTACTACATATTGACGGGAACATGGCACAAAATTGCAGGAGTAGGGACAACTTATCAAGTCTTGAACTCGTATCCTGATTGTTATGTGGCTGCGACAAGATTGTCTGGGGAGTATAAGATTTTCAACTACTCCACGGTACTGGATGATGCAGACCGGCTTTCCGACACGTCCAATCCTGTCAGAGGCATAATCATCACCCGTCCGTTTGACCTTGGCGAGCCGGACATTCGCAAAGCCATCAAGCAAGTGCGCATCCGTGGCAAGTTCAACAGGAAGGATGTTCAATATATTCTCCTTGGTTCCTTCGACGACATTCACTGGCAACGGGTTCGCTCCCTCCGTGGCGGTTCATACAAATTGTTCCGTATGATTATCGTTTTCAACTTATCTCCTACGGAGCGAATTAGTTGGATAGATATAGACTACGAATCCCGCTTCACCAACAAACTTCGGTAGTTTGGGTAAAGATAGACCATAGGGGCGAGCAATCGTCCCTATTTTCGTGTCAGAAAAATGTTTGGAATCATGGACTGGTCAACTACAATACTCGGAATACTGGCGGCGCTGTTTGGCGGGCTTAATGTCTTTCAGCTTATTTTCTTCCGCGCTACGAAAAAGAAGTATGAAGCGGAAGGAGAAGTTGCTCACGCGGAAGCGGGAGAAGCGAAACAATCTGCATTTGAAAACCGTATTGCTGCCATGGAGAATCTTATCAACGAGCAGGGACAGGTAATGGACAGCCTGCGCAAAGACATTCTTAAACTCTCGTCAGAAAAGTTCGCCAACGAACGTAGAATAATTCAACTTGAGGCAGAAAACAAAAATTTGAGAGAGAAGGTTGATCAGCTTGAAAAAGAGGTACAGGCATATAAAAGCACCATTGAGAAGTACCATGAGCAAGCATAAGTATTTTGAGCTGGATGAATTCATCGCCAGCCCTACGGCTAAGAAGAAAGGCATTGACAACACGCCCTCTTTTGAAGTGGTGGAGCATCTGGACGAACTGGTGGAGAAAATCCTTGACCCGCTGCGTGCGGCCTACGGGATGCCCATCAGCATCAGCTCCGGTTACCGCTGCCCAGCCCTGAACAAAGCCGTGGGAGGTGTATCAAACTCCGTTCACCAGCTTGGCTATGCGGCAGATCTGCAAGTGGGCGGCAGTTTTGGTAAGTTCAAAGACTTTGTAGTGGAGTGGTTCAAGAAGACCGGCACACACTTCGACCAGGTGCTTCTGGAGAAAAACGCAAAGACGGGGGCGCAGTGGATTCACATCGGATTGAAAAACAACCTTGGCCAGCAGCGCGGCCAAATCAAGATAATGGAAGTATAGCAAATCTGTGTTTTTGCTTGTAAACAGTTTTAAGTGTTGTGGCAGGGTAGCAGTGATTGTTCCCCTGCCTTTTTATTGAAAGGCGTATGAAAAAAGTTTTGATAATCCTAATCTGTGCAAGCCTTGCAGCGGCTTGTTCTCCGCGTATCTATGAGAAGGTGCGCACCCAGATAGAATACCGCGACAGGATTCAGCGGGATTCCCTGTATGTGCATGACAGCATCTATGTCCATGAGCACGCGAGGAACGATACGGTGTATCTTGACAAGTATGTGTACAAATATGCCTACAAGGACAGGTTTGTCCACGATACAACCTATATCACCCATCACGACACCACAACCGTAGTGAAGGAAGTGCCGGCCCAGCTCACCAAGATACAGCAGTGGAAACAAGATTCCTACGGCTGGCTCCTTGCCATTTTAACCGTCCTGTCAATATGGTGCTTCCGAAAACCCTTGCTTGCTCTTGCAAAGCGCTTCACCGTGTAGCGCTTATTGGGTAAAGATAGACCGGCTTAGGTGCTGGGTTCCAGTATCTTCGTGGTGCATAAAAAGCCCTTGGCTTAATATGTAAAAGAGCGACCAATTACACATAGTGCTAAAAAGCACCAACCGCGCCAAGGGCTAATGTCCTTTGCGGTTGGTGTTCATTATGTGTAACGGTCGCTTTCTGCAAAGGTAGTAATAAATCATCAAAATTCAACGCCTTATGCAGAATGAAGTAAACGAGCTGGCCAATCTGCTGGAATTTACTACACAGAGAGCCCGCAGCGGACAAATGACACTGGAGGAAGTGCAGTCCTGGTTGGATGTCCTGTTGGAACGCAGTATCATTTGGGCCACGGTGGGGGAACTTGCCGCCTACTACGGGCAGAGCGAGCACAATGTGCGGAGTGTTATCAACCGAAGGTATTTCGGCAAGCCCAAGCGGAGGGTGTACTATTCCTTCAACCAGTTCAGCAAGATTGTTCCCAAGAGTTGGAAGTGTTACAAGGAAAGGGCTGATAGTCAGGGTGCTGACTAAATGATGCGACAGACTTCCACACCCCGGCCAACGTGCCGAACTTTGCCATGCATACATAAACCCTTAATTCATTTGTATTATGGCAGAATCAACTGTAGTTTACACTCCGGAAAACAACGGAGGTAGCATCCCCGCTTGGATGGCCATGAACAACA
>CALBPX010000107.1 GCA_937899055.1 uncultured Bacteroidales bacterium | reverse complement strand
AAACCTGTATGTTAAAATGCATACAGGTTTTTGCGTAAAGTGCTGGGGTTCAATGCAGTCCCGGTCACGCTCCATTGTGGCCAGATATGCGACATTGGCGGGATTGGAGGTCCGGAGGTGGGTGCAAGTTGCTGCGAAGGTGGATGTTAAAAATCCCTTCCGGGATAACGGGAAGGGGTTTTTACTTGGGGGTTGTTGGTTGCCGGAGCCGCTCAGGGCGGTGGGGGCTTGATCCCGGGGCGAGATCAGAAGCTTTGGAACGTGGTCCGGCTGGGGTTGGTCAGTTGGACGGAAAGTTTTGGAAGGTGGTCCAGCTGTCGTTGGCCTTTGCGGTGTTCTTTAGGCTTGCGGGCAGGTTCGTAAAGAAGTCAAAGCCGGTGTACTGCTCTATCGTACTTACGCTTACGGCGTATGAGGTATAGGCAGAAGGATTGGCTATGTGGGGAGCCCAAAAACCTATCGCTGAGGCAGAAGTTATTGTTGAACCACTCCGTTTAACCTTAAGCAATACTTTCCAATAGTAGTTGGGAACATATATGGTTGTGGGATATATTCCTGTCTTTGCCGCAGTCAGATTGATGACGGTTTCAGAACCGCCAACCGTCTGGAATGTGGCTCCGGTAACAACATAAACGGTATCGATTCCAGAGGTCAGAGCTCGTACAGCGGTTTCGAGGTTGCTCCACATGGGAGAGTTGAAACTGTTCTGGATCTGCGGCGTCTGATTTGTTACCAGATAGGTCTGGGCATTCTTTGCGCTGCTGCTTTTACGGTCTGCCGCAGGAATCTGATGTCCACGGGAATAGGTACTGTTACCATAGTTTGTTCCGTAGCTGTTGCTTATGACGTTTATCTGCTTGGTCTTGTCAGATATCTGGTCGTTATAGCTCCAGCTGGAAGTAGATGCTGACCCTGTTATGTCATTGGCTGTCAGTGGATAGGCAACCCACAGGGAAGTATATGTGCTGTACTGATAGAGATAGGAATAGTTCCTACCTCCATCAGCAGTAAGCACGCCGTTATAGTAATTGCTTCCTGTATATCCCGTCAAGGACGGAAGCTCCAACCATCCGGTATTAGCAGCCAGGCCTTCATCAGACCCTCCGGAGTCTCCACCTCCGGATTCGCTTCAGTTGGCTACTTTCTTATAAAGTACAGCAGCTGTTCCTGTCGTGTTCGCATACCATCTGAAACCAGATGTACCATTCAAACGAAGGTTTCTAGCCGTAGTAGTGTGGTGGCTAATACTACTGATAGAAACATCTATCTTGTTTGTAGGGGCAGTGGTTACCAAAGAGAAGCCATTTGATGTTAACGGAGCAACATAGTACTGTGTTCCGGCATTAACAAACTGAATGGTATAACCATCCGTGGAATTGCCAGCTAGCTTTACTTCAAGAAGTTTCAGGGCTTCTGTGGACTTCACGGTACCATCGGTCTCCTTCGTCACGGTTGTAACACCGCCCCACGAAGACGTAGCAGAAGTATTCAGCACAGAAGTTCCAGCAATAATGATGTAGGTTTCCGCTGTCCAGTCTGTGGGGGCTTCTGTCATTTCTTCATAGTAGTAGGTGGTCGTTCCTGCTTCTGTCACTGAAATCGTGTAGCTTGCAGTTGCTGGGCGGTAGGTTTCATCGCCGGCAAATGTAGCGGTAACTGTTGCTTCACCGGTTGTGCCGTTAAGGGAAACTGTACCGGTTGATGCGTCAACTGTTCCTATGGCATCGCCTGAAATAGCGTATGTGATATTTCCTGTAACAGCGGTTACATCAGGATCGGCGGTTGCTGTCTTACCCGTGAATTCAGTATAGTTATCAGTTGTCTTTGAAACAGAACTCTCATCAAATGACAGTGTAACTACTGTACGAGAGTCATAAGTTGCAGGAATCATGAAGATATCATTCTGTCCAGAAGCATAAAATGCAAATCGCGGAGAACCACTATTATACTTGAGGACACGTCCTGTAGCATTAGTGCTTTCTATTGTGGCTGTGGTTCCGGAAATGGTTATTGAGAACTTAGTAGCATCTCCAAGTTCAGAAGCCGCCTGTGCCGCATTGGTGTTGCCTGAGTAGGAAAGGTAGTTGCCTGTTGCAACGCTCTTTATGGAATAGGCTCCATCATAGGCTTCTACTTTCCAGAGGTAAGGATCAATATTTGCTATCCCGGAGAATTCATCGAAGTTTACACTGGCGGCCGCTGTCGTCACAGAAGATTCAAATTTGGGATAATATGAGCCACTAATGTTGGAATCCATAAGTTGCCATTTCCCACCATAAAGACATCCAATCAGATAGTATCCTGAAAGGTCAGTGATTGGAGTACCAGCCGGGAGTGCTACATTGAACTTGGTAAACTGTCCAAGATTGAGGTCTATGGTCTTTCCCTCTGCAAAGCTCTTGGAATAAGTGTTCTGATCGGTTACTACATCTATGGTCAGAGAAACTTCTGTTTGGTTCATGCTTATGAAATAAACCGGGAACTGGCCGTTTGAAGGAACCTCTACATCGGAATAATGTAGCGTAATAACCTTATTCTGGCCTGACATTGAGCCATTGTTGAGATAACCCGTAATGTCCTTATCGGCAGTAACAGTAACCTTGCTGACTTTCTCACCGGCGGTCATGTTCTTGAGTGTCATTTTGTTGACAACTATTTGACGACGAAATGTCATAAGCATATCGGAAGCAGAGTCTTCTTCTACAACAACATTGAGGTCATCAGATACAAGTATGTCTGCATTAGGGTCAAAATTAGAAATACCGTTGGGGCTTTGTGTAGTGTTGACTTTTGGCTTGCGACTGGTATAGTCATTGCCACTTCCAGTCCAGCTTTCCGGATTGCAAAGGATGGCGCGGAAAGTATAGGTTCCAGCCTCATCTACGGTTGCGGATATTTTAAGTTGAGTGTCAGAAACTCTTGTAACGGTAGGACTGCTTACCTCTGCAAGAGTACCGTCGGTTACCGTAAAAAGTTTGATGTTATTTACATCTTCATCAGTCCATACGTAGGAAACAGTAGTTTCACCTTCATTAGCAGCAGTCTTGGTCAGGCCAGCCTTGTTAGCAACAAAAGAAACGGTATATCCGTCTTTGGGTTTCACATTTACAGAATCTTGTTTAGAGCAAGAAGTAAATGCAATTGCTGAAGCAGCAATTATTCCTATGGTGCAAAGAATTCTTTACATGAGCATTTTTTTAAAAGTCATCGTCGTAATTGTTGTATGAATCAGATCCTCCCGCTTCTCCAGGAGTAGGACTTGCGTAAGCGTCTCCGTGGTTACGTCTTGACAGGCGGCTGATTCGCCTCTACCTTTGCGTTTTCAAACGAAAAATGCAATGGAAACGCAGGTACAAGAGTTTACAGAGATGGCGTGCACTCGCTAT
>CALBPX010000106.1 GCA_937899055.1 uncultured Bacteroidales bacterium | reverse complement strand
TGAAGGACCCGCTGTGGCACGTCCGTCGGCTTCAGGTCCGATAGTGATGTACGGGACGAGCATACTTCAGGGAGGATGCGCAAGCCGTCCGGGCATGGCACATACCGCCATTCTCTCCCGTAGGCTTGACAAGGAGGTCATAAACCTGGGCTTCAGCGGAAACGGTCAGCTTGACCTCGATGTCGCCAGGCTTATAGCCAAGATCAGCAGCCCTTCCCTCATAATCCTTGATTATGTCCCGAACGCTACTGTCGACCAGATGAAGGAAAGGGCTCTCGAGTTCTTCAGGATAATACGGGAAGCCCATCCGGATGTCCCTGTAATATTCGTCGAAGATCCCCTCTTCACTCATTCCATAGTCGACCTCAAGATAAGGGAAGAAGTCCTCTCGAAGAACGCTCAGCAGAAGGAGGTCTTCCGTCAGGTCAAAGCCTCCGGTGCGAAGAAGGTGTACTACGTCCCATCTGAAGGCATGTTGGGAGATGACGGGGACGCATGTGTCGACGGAATACACCTTACTGACCTCGGAATGGTCAGGTACGTTGACCATATCATGCCGACGGTGAAGAAGGCCCTCCGCAAGTGATTTTTTGGCGGGAATGTAGTATATTTGCAGGACGTATCCCGCATAGGGAAACAAAAGGTCCCATAAGTCATAGACGTATGATAATTATAGTTGAAAGCGGAGCCACCAAGACAGACTGGTGCGCAGTACTGAAGGACGGAACCACTGTTCCGGTGAAGACCGAGGGAATGAACCTGGCCGTTATGGACAAAGATTCCATCATGGCAATAATCAGACAGGCGGCGGAAGAACTCAAAGAAGGAGGGGCGACTGAGAAGGTCACCGCACTGCATTACTATGCCGCCGGTCTCATCACCGTTCCGGGAGAAGATGTCCCTGAAGTGGCGAAGGACCTCCATGAGGCTCTTTCATCCCTTTATCCAGGTGCGCAGATGGAATATGCCTCCGATCTTCTGGCTGCAGCAAGAGCGGTTTGCGGCCATGGTGACGGAATCGCTGCCATTCTCGGTACCGGCTCCAACAGCTGCCTTTTCAAGGACGGGAAAATAGTGAAGAACGTCCGTTCCGCCGGCTTCATTCTCGGTGATGAAGGAGGGGGAGCCTGCCTTGGGAAACTCTTTATGGCGGATTTCCTGAAGGGACTTGTCCAAAGAAGCACTCTCGCGGTTGGTGATGGATTTTGTAATTTTTAACTGTCTCATCTATTATAGAATCTATTGTTTGTCCATATTATAAAACCACTTGCAGATACTTGCGGCAAGTCTTATACGAAAACCGACATTCCTTAGTTACAAGCTTTGAAAAATTTTGTTGCCCAACCTTAATTTTGTATATTTGAATGTTGAGCAGGAACAATCAGTCCTGCAGCTTAAACTTAAATTTAATATGAGTGAACTTGACACTTCTAAACAGCTCTACGGCGAATATGCCCGTAGGTTCGGAAACTGCCCGAGAACTCCCTATCAGGCAGACTATTACAAAAGATGGCTGGAACTTCTGAACACATGTTCTACAGCCGACGAGGCAGAGGAGAAATCCAAGGAAAACGGGCTTTACACCGGCGGGGCGGCAGCCTTGGCCATGGACCGCGTGTTTGCCAACAAACAGGCAGCAGAGGATATGGGGTGGACAGACGTTGCAGAGTTCTGCAACGATATAATCCAGAAAATCAAGGCGGACCCGTTCTACACATTCACCCACACCAGTATCTGGATGGATCTTCAGGCTATGAAAAACAAATGGCTGAGAACCATTGAAGGGTTCCACAAGCTTTTTACGGACTTTTTGGAATACAACGACACAAGAAGCGATACCGGAAGGACGCTGTCCGCTATCGCCGATGATCTCAAGATGCTTTCCAAGCCAAGCTCCGATTTTGCAACTCTTG
Source organism: uncultured Bacteroidales bacterium (assembly GCA_937899055.1). Classification (GTDB taxonomy): domain Bacteria; phylum Bacteroidota; class Bacteroidia; order Bacteroidales; family UBA932; genus Egerieousia. Next base: position 3,651 of record CALBPX010000106.1, on the reverse strand, counting down.
CAGCAATGCCGTCTTTCAGGGCTCTGATAGACTGCAGCGATGAATATTACAAAGAGTTCACCGATACAATCTGCAAGGCAATTGCAACCAATCAGTTGGATACCATCCAGTGGAGCACGCAACCCTATCAGAGTGAGATTGATGAACTCTGGGACAAGCGCGACACTCTCCAGGAGGAATGTAAGAAGTGGCAGAGCCAGGAAATAAAGCCGGTTTGTCTGAGGCTCTCTCCGGAAACAGAAGACGGCAAGTATAAACTTATAGACATTGAATAACATGGATCCTACAATACAGATGATGCTCCAGGGCTACATAGACGGCCTGGAAAACATGAAGATAACAGACGATGCCATCAGGCAGGAGGTGGAAGATTACAAGAAGGAACTTACGGCCTTTGGCGAAACCCAGAACGACGCAGCGGTTTTCTTCCAGAATTTTCAGGACTCCGGACTGATGGGAAAATACATGGACCTTTCCACCAAGATCACTTTGGCGGCTCAGGCTGCCGAATCCTCTTCCGGCAAGGCAGAAAAGAAGCCACGCGCTACACCTCAGCAATGGCTGGAACCTTTCCGTACAACTTACGACTATATCAAGGACCTCCCCGTCAGGGAGCGTGGTCTGGCAGTTTACCGCAAACTGTTTGAGATAGGCGACAGGCATACGGATATTACGGAATTCCTCCTGGAAGTTGAAAAGGAGAACCTCCTTTGGAAAATCAGTTCTGAAGACACTTTGGGAATCTTCAACATCACCCTCACCGGCATGGATCCACTGTACAAAGGGCTCACATACCCTATCCGCCAGAACATCAAGGCCTGGGAAGAATCTGTCTGCGAAGCAGATGCCTACTATCTGCAGGACAGGTTGTCGGAGGATGTTGCAAAGAACGCCCCACGCCTTCTCCAGCCGGAACACTATGTAATCCATCTTGGATTTCACCTTATGGTCTATAGAGGGCCTAAAGGCAAGGAGGGGCTTATGGACTTGATTGCAAGCGGAAACTGCCCGAAAATTGCTTTTATGAACTGCGCTTCCGCAATGGCCATTGGCAAACAGCAGGCAAGACGCACCTTGGCCATAATCAAAAAGGCTCTCGGCCTGACTTTTGACGACATTCTGGCAGATGAGTTCCTGAAATACAAACTCATATCCACAGCCAACGTATGCGGCCTCTCCAGAGCTTATGTGCAGAGCAATGCCAACATCCTGGACCTTATGGCCGATGCCGTTCACAACGAGATAATTCCGGACCTTCCTCTGATAGAAGCTATCAGACGCGAACCTTCCGTAGGGTTCGGACGCTGGAGAATGCCAGAAGACTATGAAACCGAAAAAGCCAAGCAACTTGCACGCAACATATTCGGAAACCTTCCTTACTTCAAATATGAAGACCAGCTGCAAAACGGAAACATCCATGTAGGCACCGGCGAAGGCTTTGACATTGATCCTACCGGCGGAGCCAAACATTAATAGTTTCATAATTTGTCTGCCAATCGGATTATTTACTATATTTGCTAAGTTAAGAATCCCGCAGGGGTCCTTCATAAGAAACTTATAAAAACAACAGATATGAGGTTTACAGCAACAAGCACAGATTTTTTACAGGCTTTACTGTCTGTTTCCAAAGTAGTTCCACAGAAAAGCTCTCTTCAGATTCTGGAGAACTTCCTTCTTGAACTGGAAGGCAAGAGCCTGACAATCACCGGGTCAGACCAGGAAACAACATTAAAGACCATTATGGACATTGAGGAAGTTGGAGAGGAGGGGCGCATTGCTGTTCCTGCCACTCTGCTGACCAATTCGTTCAAGGAACTCCCTACCCAGCCGGTAAAATTCCAGACCAATGAGGACAATAACATTCTTACCATTACCTGGGCAAGCGGTACAGCAAGCATACCGTGCATATTGCCGGATGAATATCCTGAACTGCCTATGCTGATGGATCCCAAGAAGATAGAGGTTCCTGCAGGGGTACTCTGCGAAGCTCTCAACGGAACCATTTATGCAACGGCTGAGGAACCTCTGAGGCCGGTAATGAACGGTATCTTCTTTGACATCAGAGAAGCTTCAACAACTTTTGTAGCATCCAACGCCCACAAGCTCGTATGCTTTGAAAGAAAAGACATTGCCGGAGCTCCGAGTTCTTTCGTACTGCCTAAAAAGCCGGCCAACATCCTCAAGAACAACCTTGCAAGGCTTTCCGACGAAACGGTTTCTGTAAGCTTTGACAAAAAGAACGCCTTCTTCAAGTTTGACCAGCAGCTGGTTGTATGCCGCCTGATTGAGGGAACCTATCCGGACTACACCAAGGTAATTCCCAAGAACAACAACAATATCATAACGGTTTCAAGGGCAGACATACTGAATGCCACAAGGCGTGTTGCAGTATGTGCCAACCAGTCAACCGGCCAGATAGTGTTCAAGGTAGATGGAGGAATACTTGAGATTACGGCTCAGGATCTGGATTTTTCCATGAGTGCAAAAGAGACCATCAACTGCCAGTATAACGGTGAGCCTATGAGGATTGCATTCAAGAGCCAGTTCCTGATTGAGATTCTTGCAAACCTGCCTTACGACCAGATCTGCATCAAGCTTGCAGAGCCTACCAAGGCAGCCCTGATGCAGCCGGCCGAGCAGACCGACGCCAATCAGGAGATATGCGCACTGCTCATGCCTATGAGGCTTTAAGGAACTCTTAATTCCAAAACATAATTCTTAATGGAAATCAACCTCAAAAGACCGTTGGTATTCTTTGATATTGAGAGTACCGGGCTGGATGTGTCCAAAGACCGCATCGTAGAAATTTCTGTAGTAAAACTCTACCCCAAAGACGGAGCTCATCCTCAAGGCAGGCAGGAAATTAAGACAAAGAGAATCAACCCGCAGATGCACATACCAGAGCAATCTACTGCCATTCATCATATTACAGATGAAGATGTAAAAGATTGCCCCACTTTCAGGCAATATGCAAAAAGCCTTGCGGCCTATCTGGAAGGCTGCGATATAGCCGGCTACAATTCGCTGAGGTTTGACATTCCGCTGCTGGCGGAAGAGTTCGAAAGGTGCGATGTGGATTTCGACTTTTCCAAACACCGGCTGATAGATGTCCAGAACATCTTCCACAAAATGGAGGAAAGGACCCTTTCGGCGGCATACAAGTTCTATTGTCAGAAGAACCTGGAAGAGGCCCACAGCGCTGAAGCCGACACCGTTGCCACAATGGAAGTGCTCAAGGCCCAGCTGGACCGCTACAAGGAGCCGGACAAATACCGCGATCAGGTGCTCAGGAACGACGTCGCGTCCCTCGCCTCCTTCGTCGGCCGGAAATACGTGGACTTTTCCGGACACCTCATCCTGGACGAGAACGGCGAGATCCTGATCAATTTCGGAAAGCACAAGGGCAAGACCGCCCGCAAGGTATTCGAGACGGAGCCGTCCTACTTCGCCTGGATCCAGCAGGGCTCCTTCACGCTCGACACCAAAGCCCAGTTCGCCCGGCTCGAAGAGCAGTTCAAGCGCGAGCGGCTGGCCGCCAAATGGAACGGCCGCCTGTTCTGAACCGGATTGGTTTTTTTCAGCCGAAAATGCTACCTTTGCGCCCGCAAAACGCAAAGGTAGCATTTTACTATGAGATTGATCCCGATATAC
>CALBPX010000105.1 GCA_937899055.1 uncultured Bacteroidales bacterium | reverse complement strand
CCGGGGAAAACATTTAATTACAGGAGGACAACGTGATGAAAAAAGCAATCTTACTTCTTTGCATGGCGGCGGGCCTGATGGGCTGCGCCAAGGAGATTCTCGATCCCGGGAAAGAAACTCCTCAGAATGAAGGCGTCCCTATGACCTTCGACGTGAGCGTACTCGAAACCAAGGCGGCCAAGACCGCCTGGGCGGACGGTGACAAGATTTACGTGTTCTTCAACGGCCTGGGGACCAAATATCTGGTTCTGGAGCGCAGCAGCGGCAGCTGGACCAACACTTCCGGCGGCGGCACGCTGATAGACGCCGACTTCAGCGCCCTCGGCACGAAGAAGCTCACGGCCGTCCACTTCCCCGTGGCAGTTGACGTGACCTTTGCCGACAGCAAGTTCTCCTTTACCAGCGATGGGAAGCCGGTGTACAACTACTACCTCTTCGAGAAGGACAAGGACTACACTGTGGACGGCACTACTGTGAACGCCACCCTCTCGATGAACAAGCCTGAGAATATGGTACAGATCCACGTGGCCGGCATTCAGGGCGACGTGTCTGATTATACCTTCGGCTGCTCGAAGATCAAGCCCGTGGCCTGCGAAAGCGTGGGCACTGACGGGGCCGTCACCGAGAGCGTCCTACAGGCGGGAGCGCGCCTGAGCGGCGTGGCCGATGCCGACGGCGGCATCTTCGCCGGGCGGCTCACCAGCCCGGGAGCAGCAGCGGACTATACCTTCACGGTGGCCAGCGACGCCAACATCTACACCCTGACCCGCACGGACAAGACCCTCACGGCAGGGAAAATGTACAACTTCCCATCGCTGAGCACAACCGGCGGCACCAATTGGGCAGTACAAAATGCCTCCGACCTGTATGTGGACCTGGGCATAACTGTTGACGACAAGAAGATCTACTGGGCGAAATACAACCTCGGCGCCACCACCGAGACCGACTACGGCGACTACTTCGCCTGGGGCGAGGTCACCGGATACAATGAAGGCAAGACGAACTTTGCCAATAACTGGAGCTACTATTACTTTGGCAACAGTCCATTCTCCAAGTACACCGGCAGTGATTACACCACTTTGGAAACGGAAGACGATGCCGCCTACGCAGCCCTTGGTGGCAAGTTCCGGATGCCGACGAAAGCCGAAATCGAAGCGCTGCTTGCCTTGTCAAAAGAATGGGTAAGCAACTATAACGGCAGCGGCATCCACGGATACAAGTTTACCGGTAACGGAAACACCATCTTCCTTCCCGCCGCTGGCTACCGGGACGGTACCGGCCTCACGGATGCCGGTTCCTACGGTTCCTACTGGTCTTCTTCACTATATGCGGGCCGCCCGGACAGCGCGTGGTACGGGTACTTCTATTCCGGCAGTGTGAGCTGGGGCATCGTCAGCCGTTACTACGGGTTTTCGGTGCGTCCCGTCTCAGAATAAAAGGGATGCCCGGTCAGGCCGGGCATGACGGAGCGGGCTGCTTTATGCGGCCCGCATCAAACAATCAACACCTGGGCGAAGCCCGGAAGAAACGGACGCTCTACAATGCAAGGCACTGCGTGTAAGCTAAATATGCAAACACCCCCGTCCACAGGTACGGGGGATGTTTGTTTAATAAACTGTGTATCAATAAGAAACATAGCAGGCGGCAAGAGACTGGCAGCTGGATGGATAGGCCGAAGTCAGAAAATCGGACAATTCTCCGGCTTTGCTCCAGGAACGGGCGGTCCGGCAGCGCATTCCTGTCATGATGTTACCACGGAACTTTGCAGGTGAGCCCAAAAAAAGAAAAACTATAGAGTCAAACTCCCGGGTATAAAAGTTAAAATGCTTGTTGATTTGAATGTTTTCCATATATTTGCAGTGTCGTAGAAAGAAACGATAGCAAGTGAGAGCACATAGATATTTATCCTCTAATAGATATCTATGTGCCTTATTTTTTCCCTCTAACCGATGGGAGGTGCTCCAACCGTTCAGCAGCGTGTCCAAATTTCTATCTGTCTGTGTCGATAGCCACGCTTTTGGCGGTTATGTTTTTTGGGGGCAATTCATCCAACGAAATTCTTTTAGTAAATTGCGGTGGTTATGAAAAGGAAGAGGAAAATACGTTCGGTGATTAAGGCGGTGAAGGCTGTGGACAGGCAGTTGGAAATTGAACAGTTCGGAAAGTTGATTTCTACCAGGCCTACTCGTGTGGCCAAGAGCAAGAAGCAATATGACCGCAAGACTGTGAAGCGGCAGCTGAGGTCTTTCCTCAGCGACAGGTAAACTCCGGGCATTGACGGATTTAACCTATACGAAAGAGGTGGCTGATGGTGGTGGATGTTGGGAAGGCGGTGTGTGGGGTTTAGTGGTATTTTTTTTGCGGAGAGGGTTGCTTGATGAGAAAATTTTGTTAAATTTGTCTCTGACTTGAACCGGAACTTAAAGACAGATTTGAATCTAATTCTAACTTCAATACTTTTATACTATGAAACTCAAGTATTTACTTATGACGGCCATTGCCGTAATGATTGTCGGAACGTCGTTTGGACAGAAGAAGGTCCTTAACAGACAGCAGATAAAAGATGCGGTTAAAAAAGAGACCAAAACTACCCAGAAAGATCAAACTACCCAGAGGGACAACAGAAGCGGCTCTTCCAGTAGTAATACTAACAAGACTGCCTCTATCCGCAGTGTTTTGCAAAAGTATGAGAACTCAGACTCTGTAGCTGAGCTTACCAGAACTGTTAACGAAGCCGCGAGTCCTCAGTATATTATTGCGGGAGGTGATTTGCTGGAACTTAGAAGCGAAAAAATTGATGTAACTGATCAGCCGAGTACAGAATTGTTCTGCAATGAGGGAACGAGCCTTTATCCGGGATGTCTTGTTTATGTTAATTCAGACTTACGCGATGGTAATGCAACTCCTATTACAAGTTTTGGTTATGGCCGTGTGAAGGTTACTCTTGATATTGACACGGGAGGCAAGAACTCCGTTGAGGCAGAAAATTCCTATTCGGGAATTCAGGAAGCTATCAGGACTCTTGTCCGTCAGGCTTACAGCAGCGGATATCATCAGCCGGCCCGCTCTGGTTATATCTCAGAGGATTATACAAGCAACCAGAAAATGGCTATTGATGTAGGTTGCGACGTCAACTATGCCGGGGCAAAACTTAAGGCATCTACCTCAACCACTACCAGCAATTCCAAAATCACTCACTTTGAGGATCTTTCTATGATTTACTATACAGTTCATGTTGAGCCTCTCAATGGTGATATTACAAGTCTGTTCGGAAGTAATACAACTGCAGAACAGGTTGAGAACGCTATGAAAAAGTATCATCTGGCTTATGTCTCCGACATGAGTTACGGTTGCCGAATCTATCATTTTACAGATTACGAAGCAAGCGATTTTAAGTTCAGCGCTTCTGTGGATGCTTCTTACATGGGCTCCAGCGTTAATAGCAAATCTGACATTACAAAGAATACCACAAACAAGAAAGAACGTTTGTTCGTATATGGAGGCCCTCAGGGTATTGTCTCCGGAATGACTGAAAACGAAGCTACCGTAAAAAGCACTCTAAAGAAAGTTACCGACAAGACCGGATTCAACATCAGTGCTCAGAACCAAGGTCTTCCTCTATCTCTTAAGACAGTTTTTGTTGCTTCTGGAAGGCTTTGCCAGCGTCATACTTCGGGCTCGTACTACGATGTTAAGTACGTTAAACATCCTAAAGTAGTAACCCTTAGGGTAAGCACGGCCGTGGATGGTGTTGCCGGATCGCGAGTAAAGCCTAAGTTCATGTATAGGACACTGACTGTCAATAACGGAAAGATAACTCGCAATACTACTTTGCATACATACGAAAAAGAATTTGGTGGAAATGGCAGTTCTATCAAAAAGTCTTGGAGCATAAGCGTTCCGCTTGCTTCCAACGAGTATATTGACGGAAATATATATTTTGGTGTGAGAAGAAAACCTTATTCAGGTAAAGACTGGCAACAGGCTATTGAAGGTTATGTTGATCCTGTGGCTTGTGGCGGAGATGTTAACATCCAGGTTAAGGGAGACACCAGAAGTAAGGTATATGTTGGGGGAAATTCTCCTGTGGGCCTCATCAATCAGGCTAAGGGTAAATACTAACAGAGGTTTGAAAGGAATTCTTTATGAACCTTCAGAAGAATGGAGCTCGGTTTTGCCGGGCTCTTTCTTTTAGGGGTTAAGTGGTTTGAGCGCAAATCTTTGTTATCTTTATATCCCGATTTGTTTTTTGACTCCCGATTTGTTTTGAGTTTCCGATATGAAGACACTTACGGTTTTTACTCCGGCGTATAACAGGGCGCATACGATTGGCCGCACCTATGAAAGCCTGCTCAGGCAGACTTCCAAGGACTTTGAGTGGCTGGTGGTGGACGACGGCTCTACGGACAATACCCGTGAGATGGTAGAAGGTTGGGTGTTGGAAGGAAAGATTCCGATTCGCTATTTGTATCAGCAGAATCAGGGAATGCATGGGGCGCACAATACTGCCTATGCCAACATCGGCACGGAGCTCAACGTCTGCATAGATTCCGACGACTTTATGCCGGATGATGCGGTGGAAACAATAGTTTCTTTCTGGAAGAATAATTATCGCGATGAAAATAAAAACAGAATAGCCGGAATTATAGGGCTTGATGCGGATCTTTCCGGAAGGCTGATAGGAACGGAGTTTCCGGCAGACTTGAAGGAGACTTCTCTCCGCGATTATTACGAGTTGCATGGTGGCAGCGGCGATAAGAAGCTGGTTTACAGGACGGAGGTTGTCAGGAAATATCCTCCGTACCCGTTGTTTGAGGGTGAACGGTATGTGGGGCTGGCGCTGCTGTATAACATGATAGACGAGGACTACAGGCTGCTGGTCTGCAACAAGGTGATGGTGAACGTGGAGTATCAGCCGGAGGGGTCGTCGTTCAGCATGTGGAAGCAGTATTGGAACAACCCCAGGGGTTTTGCGCATTTCCGCAAGTACGACATGCAGCATACCAAGTCTTTCAAACGCAGGTTCATGCTGAATGTTCACTATGTGAGCCATTCTATCCGCTCCGGCAACAAGCATTTCCTGAGGGAATCGCCGAGGAAACTGATGACGGTTCTGGCCTTGCCTTTCGGCTGGGGGCTGTATTTGGTCAACCGCCGGAAAATCCGTAAGGATGCGCAGTTCAAATTCTCAAAGAATGCTTAACTTTGGGGAGTTGGGAGGTTGAAGGATTGCATTGATTGATGAGATTAAGGAGTTTGCTTTGAGGATGAGGTTGGGGGAGTGAGGTTGATGATGCTGATTGGTGTGGATTGGAGGAATAGGGTTGATTGATGCTGATTGATGGGGTTGAGGGTGAAAATATTTAAACAGTCAAGTATATGGTACGTAGTATTTTAAGGGGCATATTTGTTTTTCTGGTGGGCCTCTGTCTTGTTATCTGGTCTAACCAGGCCGGCGAAATTTTGCTTAAGGCGTTGGGCGTCTTCATGATTCTTTCTGCCGTGATTATTGTGGTTTATGGCCTTTCTACAAATTCGTACATGGATCTTAAGGGTATGAGCCTGATTTCAATTTCAAGTGCAGTTCTGTTCTTGATTGTGGGTCTGCTTCTTCTGATTAAGACCGGGTTCTTTATGGAGTTCATAGGTCTGGTGCTTGGAATCTTGCTGGTTTTGTACGGGCTGTTGCAGTTGTATGTGTCTGTACGGAATTCCAAGGGCATTCAGGGCCGTTTCTGGTTCTTTCTGGTTCCGGCTCTGGTTTTGGTGGGCGGCATAGTTTTCTGCTTCTTTCCAAAGTACAACATATATGTCCTTTGCATAGTGTTCGGTATTTGCTTGATGCTGCTGGGGGCGTCGGAGGTGTGGATGTCGTTCAAGGTCAGGGCTTTGGCCAAGCGTCTAAGGACTGCGGCTCAGCAGGAGGCCGAGCAGATGGGGCAGAATCAGCAGACGATTGTGGTTGAGGCCATTGAGCCGGAGGGTTGCGCAGAGAAGGCTGAGGCGGAGGGTAATGCTGAGGGTGCTGAGCCGGAGGGTAATGTTGAGGGTGCTGAGAGCACTGACATCGCTGAGGAGGATGAGGCTCGCAGGGAGTTTACCCGTAGCGGAGAGTAATGTGCTGAGAGTGCTGAGGGTGCTTACATCGCTGAGAATCAGATATGGAGAATTTAGCCGCTGGAGTTGCTTCGGTGGCTTTTTTTTAATAGATCAACAGCCCGATGAGGCCACCGGCCAGAATCACCCATATAGGATTTACTTTCAGGAACTTGCAACTGATGAACGCTCCGGCCAGAAGTAGCCAGCTGCTCCAGTGGAAGAAGTTTGCCGGGGTAATCAAGATGCCGGCTGCTGCGGCTATCATTCCTATTACAACAGGCCTGATGTTTTTCATCAGCGATTTGAACAGATTGCTCTTTTTGGCCTTTTCGTACAGGGCGCAGATTGCCAGGACAATGACAAACGACGGTATTACTACGGCAATTGTAGCAATGACGCTTCCGCCGATGCAGGCCAGAGGGCTGTAGCCCATATTGAAAGGCACCGTGTAGCCTACGTAGGTTGCAATGTTGATTCCTACCGGCCCCGGTGTTGCCTGAGAAATGGCCACTATGTCTGTAAACTGCTCGGCGGTTATCCAGGCGTTCTCCATAACCACCTGATCCTGAATCAGGGAGAGCATGGCGTATCCGCCGCCGAAGGTGAAAACTCCAATCACCAGGAACGTCCAGAACATCTTCAGAAATATCATACGCCGTCCTCCTTTTCATTAAGTGAGCCTTCAGGAGATTCAGTGCCGGAAGTTTCTGCATTCAGACTCTGAGTTGCCTTGCCGGAAGTTTCTTCCTTGGCTTTTTGCCGGCGGGTCAGGTAGCGGGTGCAGAAAAAGCAGACGAAAAATACCAGCAGGATATATATCGGCGACACTTTAAGAAAGATGATGGCTGCTGCGGTGGCTACGGCCAGAAGTGCCCGCCAGATGTTGAGGTGAGACTTCTGAATCATGTCAACAACCGGCACGGCTATCAAGGCCACAACCACCGGACGTATTCCTTTGAAAATCTTATCTACATAGATATTGTTCCTGTATCCGGCAAAGAACAGGGCTATTGCAAGAATAATCAGAAATGACGGAAGGCAGCTGCCGATGGTTGCCGCAACGCTGCCTTTGCGGCCTCTGAGCCGGTATCCGGCAAAGATGGAGATATTCACAATCAACAACCCCGGACTGCTCTGGGCTATGGAAAGGATGTCGTAGAACTCATTGCTGCCGAGCCATCTGCGTTTCTGAACCACTTCGTGGTCTATCAGCGGAATCATGGCGTAGCCGCCCCCAAGGGTGAACATCCCAATCTTGGTGAACACCGTAGCCAGTTTCCAAAGTGATACCTTAGCACTGTCTGTATGAGTTATCCGATCCATTATCGCTGAAGAATAACATACTTTACAGGTGTCAAAAATACTCTTTTTAAAACTTTTGGAAAAAAATTTTGCACAATTGGAAAAAACATTTACCTTTGCAACCCCATTGAAACAGTGGGTGTCAGAAATCATCTGACAGACTTATTGAATATAGGCTCGTAGCTCAGTTTGGTTAGAGCACCACACTGATAATGTGGGGGTCCGCGGTTCAAATCCGCGCGGGCCTACAAATTGGGGGACTAGCTCAGTTGGCTAGAGCACCTGCTTTGCAAGCAGGGGGTCAAGGGTTCGACTCCCTTGTTCTCCACAAAAGAAACGGCATAACTTGATGATAATCAGTTGTGCCGTTTTTCTTTATCAACTACATTTTCGGTCCAATGGACATTTTGCAAAAACCCCTAAAATGGTAAAATAGTGTACTATCCGTATTTGTACTAATGTAATATTTTTTTATATTTGCATCTCGGCGATAAAGGTTGCCGCACATTTTGGACAAAGAATAATTAAATAAATACTTATGAGAAAACTTTTTGTAGCAGCTCTGGCGCTGCTGATTTGCGGATTTGCACAGGCTCAGAATGATAACAGCCAGAAGACTTTGGAGGAGAGGGTGGCTTCTCTTGAAAACACGGTAAAAACCAGAACGGCATCTTGGGACAAGATTAGCCGTTACATATCTCCGAGCGGATATGTAGTAGGAGGATACAACTGGAACGATGCAGGAACTTCTACCTTCAAAATCAATCATGTGAACATCACCTTTGTAGGAAATCTCTACAAGGGCGACTACGGAACCGTTGACTACAAAGTTCAGGCTGCTTTTGCCGGCACCCCAAAGCTGATAGACGCTTTTATAACCTACAAGCCAATCAAGGAGTTTGGAATAAAGTTCGGACAGTTCAAGAGCCCGCTGACTTTTGAGAACTCAGAAAGAAGTCCGGTCAGCTTGGAGTTTGCAAATTACGCTCTTGCAGTCCAGAGGCTTGCAAGAATGAGCGAACAGGATGTCTGCGGCCTGTCAAATGCCGGACGAGACCTGGGATTTGAATTTTTGGGAAGCGCCCTGCACAGAGACGGCTTCAGCATAATCAACTATGAGCTGGCTGTATTCAACGGCTATAAGCTCAACACAACGGACGACAACAAGAGCAAGGACATTGTAGGCCGTCTGATTATCAACCCCATAAAGCCTCTGTCTGTATTCGGATATTTCCAGAGGGGCGAGGGTGCTTATCCTACATTTTATGATGCAACTCAGACTTATGAGCCGCAGGATGCAAGCAAATATTTGCAGATGTACCGCTATGGCGGCGGCTTTGATTACACGGACTACCGTGGATTTGTAAGGTCTGAATTCATCGCCGGCAAGACCGACAATCTTCTTAAGACCATGAACAGTGCCGGCGGCTATTTTGCAGCCGGCGCAAACATTGCGAATCATTGGCAGGTTGTAGCAAGGTACGACTATATGGATGAGGATGTTGATTCCAAGAAAATCAACGAGATGGACTATACCGCAGGTATTACCTATGCTCCGTTGAAGAATGTGGATCTGAAGCTCAACTACACATACCGTCAGCTTAACGGTGGCTTCCAGGACAAGAACTGCATATATCTGCAGTTGTCTTACAAGTTCTAAGACGCCCTTGCCGCAGGAATCTTTACATTTTTTCTGTTTACTAAATTCTCTCTCAGGGCTTCACGGCCTTGACCGTGGGCTTTCAGTCTGAAATGTTCAGAAGGAAGTAGCCGGACATCAGCAGTTTGTTCAGCAGCGGCTGGGGTACCGGGGTGGCGGAGCAGGTGGTTGAGCCGGAGGTGGAGTGGTTGGCTGTGGCTGAGGTGGAGTGGCTGGTTGTGGCGGATGTGGAGTAGGTGGTTGTAGCCGAGGCGGATGTTGGGTTGGTGGTTGTGGAACTGGCATTGGCGGCTGTGGCCGAGGAGGAGGTGGTGTGGTTGGTGGTTGGTTGTTGCTGGAGTTGGAACTGTTCTTTCAGATAGTCCAGAAGAATCTGTCTGGCCTGTGGGCTTCTGTGGCCGGAGAGCAGCGATGAGCACCAGCTTTTTGGAAAGAAGATATCTCCTGTCTGCTGAACTTCGAGCAGCTTGTCCAATGCAGGGCGTATGAAGCGGTTGCTTTCTGGCTCTCTGAGTGGATGGTTCAGAAGTGAGAGTGCACTCAGTGTCCAAGGTTCTACTTTACGGTTCTGGGGTTCAAGGAGTAAGGCAAACAATTCATCTTGCTGCTTCTTGTCCGGAGTGCAGAAGCGGCTCACGAACTCAAACTCTGTCCGTTTGTCCTGAGAACTTATCCTGGAAAGTTGTCTGTCCAGAATTTCCTTCCACTTTTCGGGGTAGCGCAGCGCCAGCTGATATGAAAGGTTTATGTAGTCTGTCTGGTTCAGCAGGGTGTCTTTCTGTTGTTTCCAGATGTCGTAGAGGTGTTCAACGATGTCTTTGTCTGTGGCCTTGCGGATGAGTATCCTCAAGGCTTTCTGCCGGCATTCTTTTATCGGATGGGTTTCTGCCACTTCCTGCAACTTTGCCTGTGCAGAATCAATTTTTTCAATACTCATCAGCGATGAGGCAAAGTCCAGGGCCGAACTTATCACAAGCTGGTTCTTCAGCGAATAAAGACTTGTGACAATGAGGTCAAACGCTTCTGATGCAGAAATGGTTCCCATCAGGGCATCTGGCGCAGGTGTGTCTCTCAGGGCTTCTGGTGCAGGTGTGTCTCTCAGGGCATCTGAGGCATGTGTGTCTTTCATCAGGGCGTTCTCATAGATGTTGATGAGGAATGAAAGACAGGTCTGGTCTGAGCAGGCCGTCCAATCAATCTTTTCAAACTCTGCCTTATTCAGAAGGAATCTGCCGTAAGCATTTCCGTCATCGTTGGCATAGCTGATGTTTTGCGGCCAGACTATGTTTCTTTCCTGCTGTTGCTTACCCGTTATGTCTGCAAGCAGTTGCCTGTAGGTTTGGGTTCCCTGGAAGTCCAGCTGCCGGACGGTGAGCCGGCCCTCGGACATGCTGGTGATTACGGTAGGGCATCCTCTTTCCTTAACCCAGTTCTGGGAGAAAGTCTTGAGGTCTGCCTGCGGAACTTCAAGGCTGAGGATATCTATCAGGTTGTCCCATGTGGCGTTGGAGTAGGAGTAAGCCTTGAGGTATTTTTGGAGGCCGCTTCTGAATGGACCGTCTCCCATCAGCTGATTGAGTTTTTTCATCACGATGGGGGCTTTCTTGTAGATGATGTTTCCGTAGAGCAGGCCGGCATCTTTCAGGTTATCAAGGCTTTGGGCAATCGGGTGGGAGCCGTCTGTGCGGTCTTCTTCCAAGGCCGGAATATGGTAGTTGCGGATAAAGTCAAGGCTGTGGTTGACTTCCGGAAACTGCTCGGAAACAATCATGGAAGCCATATAGTTGGCAAACACTTCCTTGGTCCACACATCGTCGAACCATTTCATGGTCACAAGGTCTCCGAACCACATGTGGGAAACTTCGTGGGCTATGAGTTCAGCTCTGGAAAGCAGCTGATCCTGAGTGGGGTTTGGTTCCAGAAATATTCTCCTGTCGGTGAACTGGATGGCTCCTATATGTTCCATGCCGCCGAACTGGTAGCCGGGCAGTACAGCAAAGTCCAGTTTGGAAAACGGAAACGGTATGCCGGTGTAGTCTTCCATCCACTTTACGGAGTGGAGGATCTGCTCCGTTATCTGTGGCAGCTGTGCAAGTTTGGCGGAGTCTTTCTGGCGGTGCAGGATCTTGAATTCAACACCGCTGCGGATGCCGGTGTATTCCTCAAATTCTCCGGCAACAAAAGAAAACAGATAGGTTGGAATATGGCCCGTATTTTCAAAGATTACATCCTTTGTGCCTGTATCGGGTTGCCTTTTGAGGCTTTGTCCAACGGTGGTTTCTTTCCATGATTTTTGGACCTGTTTTCCTGCGCTGACTGCTTTCCAGTTTTTTGGAATGTTGAGGCTGAGTTCAAACCGGGCTTTCAGGTCCGGCTGGTCAAAACAGGGGAAGGCATATCTGGCATTTGCAGGAACAAACAGGGTGTACATGAAGTTCTGGCGGCGGTTGAGCGATTTGTCGGAACTTTGGAACCGGATTTCTATGCGATTTGCCCCATTTTTCAGCTCCTTGTGCGGAATGACTATATGTTCGTTCAGATATTCAGCCTTAATGTTGCGGTTTCCGATTCTGACGCTGACCTTGCCGTCCGCTCCGGTCTGGAGGGTTCCGCAGAAATCTATCTGCAAGTCTTCTTCAGAATAAGGACGATTGTAATTGAAGTCCAAAACCAGGATGCCGGTAACCTTCTGGTCTTTGTCTTCGGGTACTGTTATGTGCAGATGATATAGTATGTCTTTCAGCTGTGAGGCCCTGAGGGTTGCAAGAGCCTTGCTTACACCTGCCTCTACGGGAACGGGCTCGCCGGCTGGGGCGGCAATGCAGGTTGCGGCTGTGGAGGAGGCCAGAGCCAGAAGAAGAATCAGCGTCTTTTTCATTTTGATTGGAATGCTTTTGAACAGATACAAATATAGACATTTGCGTACAAGCAGCGGTGTTTCGGTTCCCGATTATTTTTGTTATCTTTGAAAGTTTTATTTTTTAACCGGACTCAGCAGATAATAATTATAAATCAGATACTATGACTAAGATCAATTGTTTTGTTCCTTTCACCTCAAAGAAACAGGTGGAAAAGACTGTGAAGAGCCTCAAGGAAAGTGCTCTGGTTAACAAGATTATAACATTGGACGCCAAGAAGGAGCCTCTGGCTGTGACCGCCACCATGCGCAAGGTTGCGGAAAATGCAGACTGCGACTTTGTGCTCATATACACTAAGCAGACAACCCTGAGCCTTGGCTATCTGGCTCTTGAAAGAATGGTTGAAGTTGCAGGAGCAACGGGTGCGGCAATGCTCTATGCAGACCACTATGCATTCATGGACGGCCAAAGGACCAACAAACCGGTCATAGATTATCAGACAGGAAGCCTGCGCAACGATTTTGACTTTGGAAGCGTTCTGCTTTACAAGGCATCTGCCCTTAAGGCTGCCGTAAGGAAGATGAATACAGACTACAAGTTTGCGGCGCTGTATGACCTGAGGCTAAAGGTCAGCCAGAAGGGCCGTCTTGTGCACATCAACGAGTATCTCTACTCGGAAATTGAGGAAGACACCCGCAAAACCGGCGAAAAGCTCTTTGACTATGTTGATCCCCGCAACCGTGAGGTTCAGGTAGAAATGGAAAAGTGCTGCACCCAGCATCTTAAGGACATAGGCGGATATCTTGCTCCGGTATTTCCCAAGGTTCAGTTCTCAAGAGAAAAGTTTGAGTATGAGGCATCTGTAGTAATTCCGGTACTCAACCGCGTAAAGACAATCAAGGATGCAATAGACAGCGCACTGGCTCAGAAGACCAACTTCAAGTTCAATGTGATTGTAGTTGAGAACGGCCCAAGATGCCATTCCTGGGACGGCACTACTGAAGTAATCAAATCTATCAAGGACAAGCGTCTGGTACATGTGATTCCTACCCGCAAGGATATAGGCGTAGGCGGTGCATGGAACATGGCCCTCAATCATCCTAAGTGCGGAAGGTTTGCCGTTCAGCTGGACTCGGACGATGTATATTCAGACGAGAACACACTGCAGAAGGTTGTAGAAGCTTTCTATGCACAGAAGTGCGCCATGGTTATTGGAAGCTATATGCTCACCGATATCAACCTTCAGATGCTGCCTCCCGGAAAGGTGGATCACCGCGAATGGACTCCCGAAAACGGACGCAACAACGCTCTGCGTATCAATGGTCTGGGTGCTCCGAGGGCCTTCTTTACTCCGGTTGCCCGCAAGGTGATGTTCCCCAACGTCAACTACGGAGAGGATTATGCCGTAGGGCTTGCAATCAGCCGCCGTTACCAGATAGGCCGTATCTACGACGTTCTCTACTTCTGCCGCCGTCACGAAGAAAACTCAGATGCATCGCTGAGCGTAGAAAAGGAGAATATGAACAATACCTACAAGGACCGCATCCGCACATGGGAGCTTGAGGCCCGCATCGCTCTGAACGCTAAGAAGAAATAGGCAGTGGCATCATTCGGCAACATGGTTCTGAACAAGGCAGCTCTGGACCGTCTTTTTGCTGACCAGTTTGAAAGATGGCCCCTGGCAAGGGAGAACTATGCCGCTTTGGACAAGGTGCACCTCCGCAGCTTTGCCTTTGACGGAAATGTTTCTGCCAAGGGCAAGCCCCTGATGCTGTCGGTTCAGTTCAATCCTCAGCGAATGATGTCTTCCACCGCCAAGATAGACGCCCAGACCATAGCCTCGCGCAAGTGCTGCTTCTGCAAGGAGGGCCGGCCTAAGGAGCAGGAGGGTATCAAGTTCATGGGAGTAACCACAGACTATGCGGTTCAGGTAAATCCTTATCCGATATTCCGTCGGCATCTTGTAATCCGGTCCAGGACGCATTCGCGTCAGGAACTTGATTCGTCCAGGATGGTGGACATGCTCATGCTTGCAAGGGCCCTGAATGACTATGTGGTCTTCTACAACGGCCCCAACAGCGGAGCATCGGTTCCGGAACATTTTCATTTTCAGGCCGGAAACAAGGGAGTTCTGCCCATTCAGGCTTCTACGGAATGCTTTGCCAAGGAGCTGCTTCTGAGCCAGGGCGCAGATATCAGGGCCGGGGCTGCGGCCTCTGCCAACTACATGAGGATTTATCATCTGACCGATTATGCCAGGGGAGCGTTCCTGATAGAAGTAGCCAGTGTAAAAAAGGCCATACTGTATCTTGGAAAGATATACACCATACTTTCTGCGCTGACCGGAAGGGGCGACGGACGCTTTGACCCGGACGATATCGTATCTTCCGACATGAATGTATTTCAGGAAGGCGGCATGTGGGAGCCTATGATGAACATCCTCACATGGTACGACAAGGGCCTTTGGAAAATAGCCCTTTTTGCACGCGGGGAACTCCGTCCGGAGTGCTATACGGCTCAGGGCGAAGGGCATTTTACGGTGTCTCCTGCCTGCGTGGAAATGGGGGGCCTGATAATTACGCCGGTAGAAGACGATTTTGAGAGAATTGGGCCCGATGATGTCAGAAAGATACTCAGCGAT
>CALBPX010000104.1 GCA_937899055.1 uncultured Bacteroidales bacterium | reverse complement strand
CCACCGAGATCTACACTCTTTCCCTACACGACGCTCTTCCGATCTGTGCATTCCTTGATAAGTTGATCTACCCGATTGATGCTGTCTTTAAAGAACTGCTCGGCGTCAATCTTTCTTGCTTCAGTGTCTTGAATTTCAACCTTTTGTGTGGTTTGGTCCGGCGCCTGCCGATTCCCGTTGCTATTGCATCCGGCGGCGAGCAGGGCAATAAGCAATGCCGATATAAACAATTGTTTCATATACATGAATTATACCTGTTCATCTTCTTCATAGAAGTTGAAGTATTTTCCTGCAAGTTACGAAATAATGCGTTCCGTTGTGTGAGACAACGACGCTTTGGGGCGTTTTTGCTGTCGTCGTCCGTGTTTTCCGGACGACAACGACGTTTTGGGACGTTTTTATTATCTTTGATACTGAATATGCTGGAGAAACTGCTTGACATATATTCGGACGACATTCCTGCATTCTTGTATGAGATTGCAGATTCGCCTCAGATGCAAAGGCTTAAGGGCATAGGTATGCACTGCGGCTGTGAGTACACTTCTTTTCCGGTGTTCCAGAATCTGGAGAACTACTCGCGCTTTATTCACAGTATGGGAGTAGGGGCCATAGTTTGGAATTTCACTCATGACCCCAAGCAGGCAATAGCCGGGCTTTTGCACGACATAGCCTCTCCTTCATTTGCCCATGTAATTGACTTTATGAAAGGCGATTACCTTAGGCAGGAATCTACAGAGGAGAGGACTGCATCCATAATTTCTTCGTCCAGGGAAATATGTGAGGTTCTGGCTATGTTGTCTATCCCGATAGAGCAGGTTTCGGATTATCACCTCTATCCCGTGGCTGACAATGACACACCCCGCCTGAGTGCAGACCGTCTGGAATATACCTTGAGTAACATCCTCAACTACAATTACGGTACCCTGGAAGATGTTAAGCGTTATTACAACAACCTGTTTGTAGATTATAATGAAGAAGGGGAGTACGAGCTCTGCTTCAGCGATTTTGAAACGGCCAAGAGCTTTGCTTTCAAGGCTTTGGAGTGCAGCCGCCTCTATGTTCTAGATGCGGACAGGTATTCCATGCAGCATCTTTCGTCCGTTGTAAGAGGCGCCGTTTCAAGAGGAATCCTCACGGAGGACCTCCTTTATACAACTGAACAACAAGTGATAGAGGCTATTACATCGGACAAGGCGGGCAAATGCGATTGGGAGGCTTTCCGGCGCCTAAACTCCGTAAGGAGGATAGAGGCAGAGGCAGAGGGAAAAGCAGCAGCAGGTGCAGCGGCAGCGGAAGAGAAAAAAGCAGCAGCAGGTGCTTCAGCGGCAGAGGCAGAGGAAGAAGCCGTAGCCGGTGCAGCGGCAGAGGCAGAGGAAAAAGCAGCAGGTGCTTCAGCGGCAGAGGCAGAGGAAGCAGCAGGTGCAGTGGCAGTAGCAGCGGCAGAGGACAAAGCAGCAGGGGTGGCAGGAGGGGAGTATCCTGCATACAAGATAGATGCAAAGCGGAGATATATCAACCCGTTTGTTTACGGACGCGGACGTCTGAGTGAGATTTCAGAAGAATTCTGCTCAGCGATGGAGGAATTCAAAAGCAGAAGTTTTGACTATCTGCTTGAGGGTTGGTCTGATTCTAAACTGATTACTGAATAAAATTTTGATACTATGAAACACATTTTGGTTTTAATAATTGCCCTTGTTCTTACAGGTTCTGCATTCGGACAGATGCCCGACAGGAAGGAACTTCCGGACCTGAAATTTTCTTCTCAGGCTCAGAGTGAGATATATTCAACGGTACTAAAGTATTACAACGACAAAGAATCATATTTTGGATTTGAGGATGAGGATTATGCCGACCTGTGGACAGGATATGAAACCGAAAGGATGGGAGCCGCTTTTGCCCATATTCTGATGAACTTTCAGAGAAGTTCAGAAAATGCGGCTCTGAACGACATTGCAGCAGTGGCAAAGGCTTTTCTTGACAACCTGCTCGGCACTAAGGCTAACCAGACATATCCGCTGAATTTTTTTGCCTATAGGGATTTGGTCAACGGTTTTCTTAATCCGGTGAAAGACAGGATGATTGGCGGTTCCCAGTATGAAATGAACCAGTATTCCCGCTCTGATGTGGAGATGAGCCGTTTTCTTTCTATCGTGAATTCCTATCTGGCAAAGGCCGGTTTCAGGCCGTCCAACCTTAAGGTTGCCTTGGAGGCTGAGGAAGCTGCATGGCTGAAGCTGCGAGACTGTCTGGGAGAAGTTGTCTATAACTACAAAGTGCATATTAACGGTGGAATGTCTTACTCCATGCTCCCTTTGGAGGTCTCGGGAGTGGAGTCCGGAGCCGATGAAACAAGAGAGGCTTCTTCAAGCGTTCTGTATGCCATGTCTCAGATGATTGCAGGGCCTATATTCCTGCCTATGGGAGATGCTGTCTATGACGGACTTCTGGAAGAATCGCTGAAAGAAATCAGAGAGGCCGCGGGTGTGGATATATCAACTCTCACTCAAAACTGGAAGAACTTCCTCAATTGCCGTAATGCGGTTGCTGACCTTCTGCCTGAGGCTCTGAAAACTGTTTATAATAAAGATACTCAGCGATATGTAAAGTTCATTGCCAATATGACTCATACCGAGGAATAAAGTTGATACATTATGATGACATATAGCTGGGTAGTGCCGCTGATTGTGTTTGTGGCGGTAATAGTTCTGATGATAATTGCAATCTCCAGATGGAAAATCCATCCGTTCCTTTCAATCCTGGGTTCGGCGCTTGTGCTTGCCCTGCTTATGGGCATTCCTCTGAGGAGCGTGGCTGATGTAATAGGAAGGGGCTTCTCGACTATTTTTGCCAGCATAGGACTTGTAATCATTCTCGGAACGCTCATAGGTCTCATTTTGGAAAAGAGCGGGGCTGCGATGAGGCTTGCGGAAGCCGTGCTGAGGAGGCTTGGCAAAAAGCATCCGCAACTGGCTATAATGCTGATAGGTTGGATAGTATCAATTCCGGTCTTCTGCGACAGCGGATTCGTGATTGTAAATCCTATCAGAAAATGGATGAGCCGTAAAAGCGGCGTTTCATCGGTTACTATGACCGTGGCTCTTGCCGCTGGACTGTATGCTGCCCATGTATTCATTCCGCCCACTCCGGGCCCTGTGGCTGCTGCCGGAATGGTTGGCCTGGGCGACAATCTGATGTTGGTGATTCTGGTTGGTGTTGCGCTCAGCGTTTTTCCCTTGTCTGCCGCCTACATTTTTGCAAACCGTGTTGGAAAGAAAGTCCATTCTTCAGATGAAACGGAAGATGCCGATATCGCTGAGCTGATTGATGGGAAAAATCTGCCTTCTGCTTTACTTTCGGTGCTTCCGATAATTGTACCTATAGTGTTTATGGGAATAGGCTCTCTTGTTTCGGTGCTGAAACTGGAAGGTATTGTTGCGGATATATTATTCATGCTGGGAAAGCCTGTAATAGCCTTGGCCATTGGTGTGATCTGCGCACTGCCTCTCCTGAAATTCATCAGGAAGGATGTAAAGGCGGCTTCCTCCGGTCTTTACGCCATTACAGAAGACACTCTTCGCACAGCCGGCCCGATAGTCTTTATAACAGCTGCCGGAGCTGTGCTCGGCCAGGTTATCTACGATGCTGGTTTTGTTGAACTTATAAAGTCAAACGCAAATTTCTTTTCTGCTCTCGGAATCTTGTTCCCATTCCTGATTGCGGCAATACTGAAAACAGCTCAGGGCTCTTCTACAGTGGCCATGACAACCACGGCCGGAATAATGGGAATGTTCCCGTCTTCTGAATCGCTGATGAGCGCCCTGGGGATGACCACTCCGCTCAGTGCGGCTTTTGTGGTAATGGCAATCGGCGCAGGGGCAATGACTGTTTCACATGCCAATGACAGTTACTTCTGGGTAGTTACCAGGCTTGGCGGTCTCAATGTGAAAGACGGATACAGGACACAGACAAAAGTTACCATGATTATGGGAGTTGTGTCTGCAGCGGTGCTCTATGTGGCATCGCTGATGATATAGGGGATGCTATATTCCTGCAGCAACTTCTGCTGCTTGGGCTGGGGCGGGAGCGTTGTTTTCCGCCTCTGTTTTTGGGGGCTTGGGAGGATAGAATGTGGCGTGATCCTGCGTCAGGAACTTGGTGTAACGCTTTGTAATACTGTTGGAATAAGCTGAGAATATGTTGTTTGCAAACAGGATATCGGTAATCTTGTTGTCCTTTACATATTGGGCCATATTAAAGGTGAAGTAACGGTAGTCTATTACGTGGATTTCTTCAAACGAGAAGAACAGCCAGCCCGGAAGCGCATTGCCAAAGCTGTCTTTGATGATGATCAGCCTTCTTCTGTTCTTTGTTGATGTTTCCACTTTTGTGAGTTTGGTATCTCCGCCCATGAACGTGCAGTAGGCACTGCCGCTTCCGTCTTTGTAATGGAAGAAGAACTTGCCCTTGAACGGGCCGCTTTCTCCGGTTACCTTGTAGTTTTCGTCTATGGTGTAGTTGATGTAAGTTGTGGTGTAGCTTACGGTGGAATCAGGCTCCCAGAAGACAAAATCCTCCGGCGCTTTTTTGATGCTGATATCCTTGGAGTATCCGTACATACTTCCTACATAGCCTTTAACAACCTTCCTTACGTATGAAGCCGTGTCTTTGAACGGCACTTCTGCCACCTGGGCAAATTTCTTGGCGGCATAGTAGGCCCCCAGCGGAGACCAATGATGGTCTGTCCTGAGATAAATGTCTTCTGCTGCATGCCGTCCCAAAGTAGTGTAAACATCTACTGCCTTTACCGAATCTGACAGGTGAGCAAATATGTTGTTGATTGTGGCCCTCTGGCTCTTTGTGCGTTTCTTTGCAGCATCCGGGCAGTAGAACTCTATGGAGGTTGGTATGACCATCAGATAGACATTGACCTTCTTGCCCAGCTTGCGTTTGTAGATGTTTGCGGCTTCTGCAAACCTTACACCTCCGGTGGAATCTCCGGCATAGGCCATAAGGGCTCTGGTCTTGTTTCCGCTTCCTATGATGAGTATGCCGGCATGGGCTATCTTAGCGTTCTCTTCGGCTGTGAGTTTGTTGCGGTATTCCTCAATCTTCCGGTTCTCTACGGTGTCCTTTGCTGTGTCCGGTATGGTGTCGTTGAGTTTGAGGCCTTCTTCGTTGATGTCGGGGGCTTCTGTGTCTATGGGCAATTCGGTGTCGGGAGCATGGAAGGTAATTGCGTTCTCTTTGGAGAAGTTCATCCTCATCCAGTCTTTTATCATCATGCTCAGGCTGATGAAATCATCTCTGAACGGCTCGCTGTCTGAAAACCATACCGACAGTTCTTTTGTAAAGCGGCCTTCTCTGAGGCTTTGGAAAGAGAACTCCGGGAATTTGGCAAGGTCGCGCTTTTCTACCTGGCTGACCGTACTGCGTGGAAATGCGTTGAATACGACCACGAAGGCTGCGAAAAGCACTGTTGCAACTACTATGTAAACTGTCTTTCCCATTGACCGGTTATCTCTCTGTTCTTCTGCTTACTGTATCAAAAACTCAATGTCTGCTCCTTATTGCGTGAGGAACCGGGTGTAGGACTTGTTGGTTGTGGCAAGTACGCCCCTCATTATGTTGTTTGCAAAAAGGATGTCGGTTATGTGGTTTTCTTTTACGTATTTCTTTATGTTGCGCTTGAAGAAGCGGCAGTCCAGCACATGGATTTCTTCAAACGAGAAGAAGAGGTAGCCGGGTATGGCGTTGCCGTAGCTGTCTTTGAAGATGATAAGACGGCGGCCATTGTTTGTGGATGTTCTTACCTGGGTGATTTTGGCATCTCCACCCATGAACACTACATAGCAGCCGGCTCCGCTGACACCTTTCTGGAAGAAATCGCCTTTCTGAGGCGCCCTTTCTGAAAGGGCAACGCCGTTTTTGGTGTTATAGTTTATGTAAGTTGTTTCGTATGTTACGGTAGAGTCAGGTGTGTAGTAGATGAAATCCTCAGGTGAATTTTTGATGTCCTGGCTCTTGGTGAACATGTACATCGTGCCTACATAGTTGTGTATTACATGCTTGTTGTAATGGCTGAGATCCTTGAAAGGAACGCCTGCAACGGCTGCAAACTTCTTGGCTGCATAAAAGGCTCCCAGCGGCGCCCAATGATGGTCCGTGCGGGAATAGATATCTTCCGTGGCATGTCTTCCGAGGATGGAATAGACATCAACGGCCTTTACTGAATCAGACAGATGGGAGTTCCCTGGTTCCTTCCGGAGGATGCCTTGGATGGGGTGTAGAAAGCTCCGGCATTGGGAATTACCATGCAATAGACATTGACGCTGTCGCCGAATATCCTCTTGTATTTGTTTGGGGAATTGGCGTATTCAACCTCGCCTGCGCTTCTGCCGCCGTAGGGCTCTGCTGCCCTGGCCTTTGGAGGCTGTCCTATTATCATTATACCGCTCTTGAGTGTCTTGACCGGCGCATCGGGATTGGTCCTGTTGACATATTTTGCAACCGTGCGGTTGGGATAAATGTCGTTGGCATCGGATGTGGGAGTGGGAAAAACGAATTTCTCAACCTTGGCTGAATCAGTGTTCCCAGCCTTGGTTGTGTCTGTCTGCTGGGCTGTTGCAAATGAGCACCCCAGGATCATCAATGCAGTTATAATGAGTGTCTTTTTCATAATCTTCTAAAATCTGAAATACAGGAAAGGGTTGTTGGTGGCTCCTACCAGCAGGGCCACGCTTAAAATCAATATGGCTGCTCCAATCACAGCCCTTACATACCAGATACCCTTGAAATTGGCAAAGAGCTTCCTTACCGGCATTGCAAACACCAGAGCCGCAATCCAGAGCCAGAAATTGTTGGTAAGAGCGCTGACTGCCGTAAAGTCCGAAGCTGCGCCGGCATGTCCGAACAGGCTCTCAAACAGGGTTTTCATCTTTCCAAGATCATCAAAGTAGAATATTCCCCAACCCAATGTAAAGAGGAATATGCTGTAAAGATGCAGGAATATCTTAGGTATCTTGTCGTAAATCTTCAGGATGGTGTATTTTTCAATCATCACAATCAGGCCGAAGTACAGGCCCCAGATGATGAAGTTCCAGCTGGCTCCGTGCCACATGCCGGTCAAAAACCACACAATCAGTATGTTCAGTGCCTGATGACGGCGGTTGCCTCCAAGCGGTATGTAAAGATAATCGCGGAAGAAAGAACCCAGGGAAATATGCCATCTCCGCCAGAATTCGGTTATGGAGGTGCTGATATAAGGATGGTTGAAGTTTTCGTTGAAATGGAAGCCCAGGCAGCGGCCCAGTCCTATGGCCATATCGGAATAGCCGGAAAAATCGTAGTAAATCTGGAAGGTGAAGGCCAGCAGACCTATCCAGCTTCCGGCAGTTGAGAATGTCTCCGGATTGGCGGCCAGAAAGTAGTCTGCCACCGTAGATATCTGATTGGCTATGATTACCTTCTTTCCCAGACCTATGAGGAACCTGTAGCTGCCCTCTGCAAAATCGTCCCAGGTGACCTTTCTGTTGCTGATTTCCTCAGCGATGGTGCCATATCTTACAATAGGACCGGCTATCAGCTGTGGGAACATGGAGATATAGAACAGAAGGTCCATGAACCTTTTCTGTGGAGGGGAATCTTTTCTGTAAACATCTATCAGATAGCTCATAGACTGGAATGTATAGAAACTGATTCCGATAGGCAGCGCCAGGGTTGGAACGGACACCTTGAGCCCGATGTCGGAGAGTATTCCGGCAAAAAAGCCGAGGTACTTGAAGGTAGCAAGGACCGCCAGATTGAAGATGATTCCAAGTACGAGACCCAGTTTCCGGCTCTTCTGCGATGTGTCTATGGCAATTCCGCACAGATAGTTTATAAATACGCAGAATATCATCAGGAACACATAAACCGGTTCTCCCCATGCATAGAATATGAGCGAAAAGATTACGGTAATTAGGTTCCTTCCCCTGAAAGACTGATGCAGAGTGTGGGTTCCGTCTCCGCTGTGAATCAGTTTGGCCCCGTTGCGGTCTATAAGACCCGCCACCAGGTAGCACAAAGCAAATGCTGCCAGAAATTCAAACAGAAACAGAAGATCTGAAAACACCATATCGGAATCTCTACAAGCTTAGGTCTATACTTAAAACGGCTGGCAAATATAAGAAAAATCGGTGAACAATAAAGAGCATCAGCAGTAGATTAGATGGAAGCTTCTTCCTCTTTTTCTGCCTGCTCAAACTCTTTTACTGTCTGTTTGACCAGCTTGTTGCGTTCCTCTCCGGCTTCCATCGGGATAAATATCCACTGGATATGGTATTCGAGGCCGGTTTCGGAATATCCTATGGCTCCTTCCAGGCTTACGTAGAAGAAACTGCGGTCTCCTTCTTTTCTTGGATGCTCGTCGTCCCATTTCTCTGCAAAGCGCAGAACATCAAACATCTGGACGGGAGTGCCGTCACTTGCCAGTCTCCAGGCCGGAACTTTCATGGAGGCTATTGCGAATGCCTGAACCATATAAGGATAGTGTCCGGTAAAATATGCCTTCTTGGCCTCTTCTGGGGTGCATTTGTTTTTGTTATCCATAGTTATTCCTGTGATTTCTTGTTGTAATGTGAAGTGTACATCTGTTCAACCTTTGAGTTTTTCCAGTCGTTGAAATCCTCTGTGAGCATTTCGGAGATATTCTTGTTGCCTACGGTCATATTGTCGTGAGCTCTGCTGTAGATTTCAGTAGAGGCGGCTTTTGTGGTGTTTGCAATCTTGTACATGTTGGAAACGGCGTTTACGCTCATCTTTCCACCGTAATTCTTGCCCACAACTCCTGTTCCATAGTCTGTTATTCCACCTACAATCATACCCATAGCTACTTCTCCAGTCTTCTTGACCATAGATGTCTGGGCATTTTCTATTGATGTTTCAAGATCTTTTCCGCGGCTTAGGTCGTGTATTACAGTTTTTGTTCCCTCATACCAGACTGTTCCTGCTGCGGTTGCCACGGTTTGCTTGAAAGCTCCGCCGCCCATTCCCTTCATTGCGTCTCCCATTTCGTTCTGTGCAACTGTAAGGCCACCTTCCAGTGCGCCGCCTATTGTTCCGACAACTACATTCCTTCCGTCCAGATAAGCCTCTTCTGCACCCAGCAAGGTAGCTTTGGTGAAATTATGCCAGTTCTTGACCTGCTTTCCGGCTGGCCCGGTGCATTCTCCCAGGATATTTATGGTTCCTTCCGCTACATTGTCCACAAGTTCCGCAGAAGCAATCTTTTCTGAGCATTCCAGCTCTACGTCGCTGTAAATCTTCTTGATGGCCAGTTCGTTCTTGTAAACTTCCTTGTTGACATCGCGTTTTATTGCCTTGTTTGTATCGGACTGAATATCTTTGATATCGCGCTGCTTTCCATCTTGGTCGGTTGTTGCAACTCCGTACTTCTGAGCAGTAGAAAGGACTCTTTCTTGCCTTGCCGCCTCAGCTTCTTTCTCCTTCTGGGCTTTAATGTCCTGCTCAACTTCCTTGTTTATTTTTGCCTCATCTGAAGTAGTGCTGAATTTCTCAAAGTCTTTATTGAAAGCTTCTTGATACTTTTTGTTTATAGCATCCTGCTCGGCTTGTCTTTCAGTTCGTTCGGCTTCATAGTCATAGTCGTCTTCTTCCAGATATTCTTCATATTCTTCTACATCTTCAACATCTTCTTCAATCTCTTCAAATTCTTCTTCAATTGCGTCCTCTTCAATATCTTCGTTTTCTTCTTCAGCTTCCTCTACCTCGGTTTCTTCGGTTTCTTCAGCAGCTTCCTCTACCTCAGTTTCTTCGGTTTCTTCAGCAGCTTCCTCTACCTCGGTTTCTTCGGTGTTTTCGGTCTCTTCAGCAGTTCCTTCTTCTCCTCCTTCTTCTATTAATGCATCTCCGCCATCTGCGGATTCATCCTCATCCTCTTCTTTATAGTCATTTTCTTCATAGTCTCTTTCTTCGGCTTCAGCTTCAGAGTTAAAGTCTTCTGAACTATCAGGAAAATCCTCTCCGCCTCCGTCGGAACCGTCAGAACCGTCAAATCCGTCAAATCCTCCAAAGCTTGCTCCTGACAGACCTCCGGCGCCAAAACTGGCTGCCGCACCTGCAATCAGTCCAGCAGTTAAGTCCATAAACGTCATTTCTATATTGTTGTCGTTGTAACTGCTTTCATCGGACCAACCTCCCGTAAGTGCGGAGTCTGTGAAGTCGCTGTCGTTGATATGGGAAGAAGATTTACTGGTTGTTTTTTTGCCACTCTTTTTGCCTGTGGTCTTTTTGCCTGAGGTCTTTTTGCCTGAGGCCTTTTTAACTGAGACTTTTTTTACCGTGGCCTTTTTGCTGCTGTTGTCTGATTTATTTATGTTGCTGTTTTCTTCTTTTCCAACAGGATGAGACTTGTAGTAGTCTGTGTACATTTTGTAGAAGTCCATGGAACTTCCAGTGGCCTTTTTGTATTCAGCTCCCATTTCATCGCAGAGCCTCTTAATTTCTCTTTTATCTCCTCTTCTTTGGGCTTCATCAATCTTATTCCTTAACTCCTCCATTCTTGCGGCAAACTCATCGGCATTGAAATTACTGACATCAATTCCGGAAACCTGACTCTCAACTTCTTTTAGATTCTTAGCCTGCTTTCTGAGTTCATCCGTTTCTTTTTTCTGAGTTTGTGCATATAAAGGAATTATGATCAGTGCGGCCATTAAAGCCCCGGCTATGGCAGTCCTTCTTGTATTTTTGAGAATGAAGAATATCAATGCAAAGATTAGGGCGCATATTGCTATCAGAAGGGCCCATTTGAGATTCATGAAATTCAGGCTGGTTCCTGCCAGGAAACCTACGCTCATTCCACTGAGAAAACGGATTACTCCTGTTTGTGACGGTGCTTTCTTTGATACCTTTTTCAAAAGACTTAAAAGACCGCTGAACAGGAATCCGCTTCGTTGGCCTATATTCTTGATTAAGAATACAGTACCGGCTATTCCTACCAGCGATTCCTGCCACCTCTGAGTGATGTTGAGGAAGCTATAGACAAGAAGGGCTATGGCCATTCCTAGCATAAATACCGCAACTGCCGAGAAGCTGGTGAAAGCGAAACTGTTGAAGAAGCCCTTGAAGCCTTTACCAAAGCCGGCGAATGGCTGGCTGCCTTTTATGAAAAGCGGTGTCAGCAGGGCGGTAAGAATTGAGGCAATCAGTATCTTGCCCACTATGCCGCCTACGGCTCCAGCCACTCCTCCAAACAGTCCACCCTGTGCGAACGTGAAGAAATTAAACCAGGAAAGTACCTGGGTTTTCTTGTATTTTGCCTGGAGGATTCCAAGAACAATCCAGACAACCGTGATTGTAAGAGTTGGCAGAAGAACTAACGGATGCTTCAGAATAAACTTGGCTTTCTGAATGAATGAAGCATTTTCCATATCTGATGTTTTTTAGGGCACCTTCAAAGGTACGCAAAAAAAACCGTTATTCCGCAATATCAATGGCCTCTTTGAGGTGGCGTATGTAGAGATCTTGAATCTCAGGTATTTGTCCGAGGCCTTCAAGCTTGACATCTACCTGAAAACCATTGCCTTGGAGCTGTTTCTTCCAGTCTTCTGAGATATCGTTCAGGGCATGGTCTCCGGCTACGAACATGAAAGGAACCAAGGTTACCTTTCCGGCTTTGCTTTTCTGGAGTATTGCCAGCACCTCGTTAAAGCCGGGGAAGCCTTCTATAGTTGCTACATGGAAGTTCTCATAGCCTCCGGACTGGAACATGTAATCGGCTTGGCAGTAGAGGGCGTTTGCCGGATCTTCGGTTCCGTGCCCTACCAGAACCACATGGTCAGAAGGGGAGTCCTGAGCATGGCGGCTGCCCAGAATGTCTGTTACTTTCTGGCAGTCTTCTATGCTGTAAAGCAGTGGTTCTCCGAGTATTATATTGGCAGACAGTTGTCTGGCCCGCTGAGCTTCCAAAGCCAGTTCCTTGTATTCTTTGCCAGGAATTATATGGGTTGGCTGGATATATATATTTTTATAACCCTCAGCGATGAGTTTTTCCAGCATTTCCCGCGGGCTGCTCTTTTCTA
This sequence comes from uncultured Bacteroidales bacterium, assembly GCA_937899055.1. Lineage (GTDB taxonomy): Bacteria > Bacteroidota > Bacteroidia > Bacteroidales > UBA932 > Egerieousia. The sequence continues at coordinate 5,397 of CALBPX010000104.1, read as the reverse complement.
TGCCTCTTTTCTTGAGTATCTTTATGATTACAGACGATGTATATGCCTCAAAGACATCACATTCTTGAAAAGCTTCCTTGGCTTTGGCATTGATTGCATCTATAGTGAGAGTTCTAGTATCGTCGTGGGAGGTTCCGAAGTGGACCATCAGTATGGCAGCCTTGCCGTCATTGTCTTGGGTGTCTTTCGTATTCTTGCACGAAACCAGGATTGCAAGAATTGCGATGAATATAACTGTCTGTTTCATATAACCTTGTATGTGTTGCTTGTCTTTCTCAGATGTTTATTTTAAGGATGCCGCCGAATGTGGGGGCTACAGCAAACGGATTATCCTTTGCGCAAAGTCCAGCATACATTGCTGCACAGACTATGGGGCCGGCGTGAGCAAATATGGCCACTCTCCTGTAAGGCTGGAACTTAAGATGGCTTAGGAACTCGGCTACCCGGCCGTAGAGCATCGGAAAACTTTCTCCGCCGGTTGCAGGCAGGTGCAAATAGTCTTTGTACCAGTCCTCAAGGGCCGGATCCTGAATCTGGTCGTAGGGCTGCATTTCCCACTCTCCCATGTTCATTTCCTTGAGCCTGGAGTCTTTTTCGGCATCCTTGAAGCCGCAGTATGAGGCAAGTTTGACAGCCCTCTGAAGAGGGGATGTAAAGGCCTTGTCTATAGGCAGATACTGTTGCAGATTCCTGAGGGTTTCGGCAGCTTCGGCCTCAAATGTGGGAGCAACATCTACATCGCTCCAGCCGTAGCAGGTGCCTCTTTGAACATTGGGAGTTGTATGCCTTACAAGTATTACTTCCATTTGTTTGCGTTAATATATTTGCTGTTTGCGTTCAGTTAAATGTCAAAAGAACAGGAATGTAGCGGTCAGGTATATGGATAGTTCAGTCAACAGGAACATAGCTCCGTTGCAGTCTCCGGTATAGCCCTTTATCCTTTTGTATATGAACATGTTCAGAAGGGCGCACAAAATAGCCGGTACTGCTGCAAGCACAAGTATCTGCCAAGGCTCCGAGGAAAGGGGAGTGGTGTTGTAGAGAAGTGCTATGAATACTCCGTACGGAATCAGCCCTTCCAGAAGCATCAGCACATATTCCGGGAATTTAGCTCTGCGATATATGTTATGAGCCTTGGATTCTTCTTCTTTTCTTGCGTAGGGCATTATCATAACCGTTTGGGCGGCAAGCAGTTTGGCAAAAGGGTCGGCAAAGATTACGGTAATTGCCGCAACCTTTGGGCTCAGCTCCGCCAGAGTGTAAAGGCAGGCCGCCAATGTCAGAAAATAGAGGATCAGGCCCAGCACTCCGTAAGTTCCCGTGCGGGAGTCTTTCATTATTGAAAGAATCTTTTCCCTGGAAGTTCCGCCGCCGAACCCGTCAAAGAAGTCTGCCAGACCGTCTTCGTGCAGTGCCCCTGTTGCCAGAATCCTGAGAATTATGGCAGCCAGGACTGCAATGGCCAGATTGTAAGGGGCTATCAGGTAAATGGCAGCGGCAGCTATGCAGGATGTCAGCCAGCCAACCAGCGGCCAATGCTCTACAACGCTCGTATAGGCTTCCTTGGGCGGCTGATACAGCCTCCAGAACGGAAGTCTTGTCAGGAAGATGAACGATGCCCAGATTCGCTTAAAAATATTTGGTGATTTTTGCATTTTGGAAGTTGTTCATTTCGTTGATCATCCTTACGGCAGATTCTATGATAGGGTAGGAGCATAGGGCTCCTGTACCTTCGCCGAGCTTAAGGCCGAGGTTAAGTATGGGCCTGGCTCCCATCTTCTCAAGCATGGCCCTGTGCCCGCTTTCATCGCCACAGTGGCCGAATATCATATAGCTCTGGCTTTGCGGATAGAGCTTGGTAGCGGCCAGGGCACAGGCCGTCATTATGAATCCGTCAACCATTACCATTATGCCTTTTTCGGCTGCCCTGAGCATGGCCCCAATGGCCGTAACCATCTCAAAACCTCCAAAGTAGCGGATCATATATTCCAGGTATTCGGGGCCGTCTGTGCCATTGCAGCTTTCCAGAAAATTATCAACAGCCTTCTTGAGAACGGCCTTTTTGTGAGTTATGCCTTTGGCATCCAGGCCCGAGCCGGCTCCTATGCAGTCTTCAAGCGGAATGTCTTGCATGAGGCTCATCCAGATGCTGCTCGGCGATGTGTTTGCTATGCCCATCTCGCCTATGCCGAGGATGTTGCAGCCTTCGTCAATACATTCATCCACAAGGTCAGAACCGGTTTGTACAGCCTCAATGTATTGGACTTCTGTCATGGCCGGTCCGTAGAGAAAATTCTCTGTTCCGGGGGCAATTTTGCAATCTCTTATGGCGGGGTAAGAAGAAAGGTCATGATCCACGCCTACATCCACAATCTTGAGGTCAAAACCGCTCTGCCGGCAGAACATGTTCACGCCTCCGCCACCCTTGGTGAAGTTTATCATCTGCTGCCATGTGACCTGACGCGGCGAGAGGCTCACTCCTTCTTTCTCTATGCCGTGGTCTCCGCCCAGGAGCAGGTGGCAGGGATGGCTGAGCTTAGGCGTAAGAGTCTGTTGCACAAGACAAACCTGCAATGCCAGATCTTCCAGCATTCCCAGCGAACCTTTAGGCTTGTTGAGGTTATCTATCTTTTCAGAAATTTTCTGCCGGATTGCCTCGTCCGGCCTTTTTATGTTGAATTCTACAATCATTACCCTTTGATTTTTACAGGAATTCCGGCAACGGTAAGTACTACTTGATCCGCCATTTGGGCCAGATACTGATTGACCCAGCCCTGCAGGTCTGTAAAACGCCTCTGCATGGGGTTGGTGCTGGTTCCTCCGCTACCGATTTCGTTGGTAACGAATATAAGTGTGGCATCTTTGGATGAAAGCATGTCTATCTGCTTTTTGGCCATATCCCTTATCTGATCCAGGTTTTTTATGCCGTCAGCGTTGGAAAGATAGGGCTGAATCAGGTTTGTAAGCCAGAGCGTTACGCAGTCAATTACAGCCACGCGGCCTTCTATGTTGCAGGCCGTAAGGTTGTTCTCTTCCTCTATGTTGGTCCACTGGGGGCCTCTTCTTTCCTGATGTAGCTTGACGCGGTGTTTGAAGTCCTCGTCCCAGATATGTGCGGTTGCTATGTAAACTGGATTAGGGCTGAGGCTCAGGGCCAGCTTTTCTGCGTAACCGCTTTTTCCGCTGCGCTGCCCTCCGGTTATGAGTATTATTCTTCTCATGATGGAAAATCGTACTGGTCAAATGCAAGAGATAAAGATAGTAAAAAATCTGAGAGCAAAGCCGGCTGCCACGGTAAGGGTAATCATGATGCATTCTGCCTTGCGGTTGATCCTTGCCGCTTTGTACATATCGTCTGTAGTGAGTTCTCTTTCATTTTCACCGATATATGGCTTTACTATGACTTCGCCGAAATAGGTGTGGGACCCGCCGAACCTGCAATCCAGAGCTCCTGCCAGTGCCGATTCCGGATATCCGCTGTTGGGGCTTGCGTGGCATCTTGCATACTTTCCAACAAACTTGAGCAAGCTCAGCCTTCCTGTTGCAAGAACCATCAGAAATGCCGTCAACCGTGCCGGAATCCAGTTTGCCGCATCGTCTATCCTGGCTGCCACCATTCCGAAATCTTTGTAGCGCCCGGTCTTGTAGCCTATCATGGAATCGAGCGTGTTTACCATCTTGTAGGCCGCCATTGCAGGCAGTCCTCCCAGAAGATACCAGAAGAGGGGAGCAATGACTCCGTCGCTGAGGTTTTCTGCCAGTGTTTCCAGGGCAGCCGTCCTGATTTCATGGGCAGACAAGTTGCCGGTTTCTCTTCCTACTATACGCGCCACCTGGCGTCTTCCTTCTTCCAGAGAGCGGTCAACCGCTTTGAAAACCTCCCTGACTTCCCGTATAAGGGTTGTTCCTGCAAGGAACATGAAGATAAAGATGCTGCGTATTAAAACTGCGTAAATAATATGCCAATTTTCAAGATTATGCATGAATCTGAAATAAAAACCTGTGAAGTGGTTGACGGCTCCGGAAACGGCAATTGTTGCCAAGATCAGAACTGAGGAAACCAGGGCTCCCTTGATGACTTTGTGCTTTCCTTTGTTCAGGCGTTTTTCAAAGAAGGCTATGGCTTTGCCGAACCAGACAACTGGATGAACGGGCCCCGCCGGATCTCCAAACATCAGATCCATCATCCAGCCAAGAAGCAGCGGGATGATGAAATATATCAGTATCTCCAGATTTATGTTGACGCTCAGGCAGTACATCACGGCAGTCATTATTATTCAGAAGACTTTTGCCCAGACTCCGGTTGAGTGCCCTCAGTGTTCCGGGTAAGCAGGAAATCGGCAATTCCTTCTATAAGTTCCTGGTTATCAACATCATTTGACGAGGCTACCCTGAAATGTCCCGGATAGAGCCCCCTGAAATTGGAGGCATCGCGGATGAGTATTCCCTTTTCCCTGGCCAGGTATTCTTTCAGGTCTGCAGCCTTGCTATTTTTCAGGCGGCAGAGTATGAAATTGGTCTTGGTAGGTCTGGCTTCTATTCCTTCTATGGCTGAGAGGGAAAACCTCAACCTCTGTGTGCATCTGAGATATTCGTCAAGATTATCCACCGCGGTACTGCTGCCTTCGAGCAGGAATTTTCCGGCTTCTATTGCCAGTGAACTGATTCTCCAAGGGTGCAGATAGCCGCGTAACAGTCTTATTATTCCGGTATTGGCCGTGATGTAGCCAATCCTGAGGCCTGGAATGGCGTCTGTTTTGGTTAGCGAAGGAATGTGGATGACGTTGGGAATCCTGATTCCTTCAGCCGCACTCATCAGCTTTTCCTTTGTGTAGCCCTCATAAGACTGGTCCACAATAACATAGCGGTGCTTGTTCAGGAGATCCCTTATGTGAGTGGCGGAAAATACCTCGCCGGTGGGGTTGCACGGGTTGCAAATCCACATAAGGTTACCAAGAGAATCCTCACGATACATGAACATGCGGCAGGCATCTTCATATTCACTGAAAGCGGGATACTGCACATTGAAGGTCTGCCACGACCTTAAAGTCTGGGCTATCAGGTATATGGCCTCAGTTGCCCCGGCCGTTGCAAGAACGTTTTCAGCCGGTATGCCGATTTTGCGGGCAATGGCTTCTTCCAACGATGCGGCATCGGGCTCCGGATAGGACCTTATGGAATCCAGATGCTCTTTGAGGAACTCTTTCAGGGGGCTGATGTCTGCCCTTGGATAGATGTTGGACGAGAAGTTGAGCCTTATGTTCCCGTACTTGTATTTATCGTCTCCGTGTCCGTCAATCATTTCGTATGATATTATTAACTATTTCAATGTATTATAATTGAACTCAAGTTTCGCAAGTGAAAAATAATTGAAATAAAAAGGCTAAAGGTTTTGAT
>CALBPX010000103.1 GCA_937899055.1 uncultured Bacteroidales bacterium | reverse complement strand
GGATGAGGGCGTACTGGGCCCCCCACGCACAAAGAGGTGGGGTATTTGTGCGCGTTACGCCAATTTTGCGGCTTACGAGCACAAAATCGGCTTTAAATGTGCCCGAGGAGAAACATATAGGCTTGAAAAAACAGGCGGCCCGGGAGGGTCGCCTGTAGTATGAGAAGATGGAGGATTTGCTATTTGTCGCTATCCCACCAAACGTTTACCGTCCAGATGTCGTCTGCATTGTTCCACTGGTCGCGGGTGAGGTTGATATTCTCACCGTACTCCTTCACATCCTCGGCAATAGCTTTGAGGTTAGTGGAGTTGTAGTTTAGCTCATGGCTGCACTGCATCCAACGGCGGAAGAACTTTCCTTCAGGAATAGCTTTCAAGGCATCTGAACTCACAAAATGATCGGCTGCAATGTGCCAGTTCAAGAACTTGTCCTCGGCGAAGTCATAACGGCGCATGTCATTCCAGACCTCTACGGAATACATCAGATGCAGACGTTTTTGGGTGAGTATCTTGGCAAGTGTAAGGTCTGCGGCCGTGCCGATACCATTGGCAAGGTAGTTGTCAATATCGGCCTGCTCCATGGGAGTGAAGGACGGGCAGTCGGCCAGGGAACGGTCTTCGGACACCCAGGAGTCAAGCTGCTCGTTCATCAACTCAATGGAGGCCTTTACGCCTTCTTTGTAAGCGTTGAAGGCGTTTCCGGTCTCGCCCTTCTTGAAGAGGACTTCGGCCTTGATGAAGCATGCTTCGGCATAGGTTCCCAGATAGGTGGGAGAAGAAACGCGGGTGTAGAAGGAACCGGAGATGGCCCTTTCCGGTCCTTTGTCAGACCTTCTGTATAGCAGGTCCCTATTGCCGGCATAGCCCTTGGAACTGCTGGTCATCTCTACGTATACGGTATCTGCCTTTCTCACATCGGTGTTAGCGGTATTGGCATACCATTTACCCTTGCTATTCACCAGAGAACGCAGCGGACCTCCCTGAGAGAAGATGGGTTCGGAAAGGTCTACACCAAGACCACGGAACCAGACTCCGTCGTCTGTCCACTTGAGTTTGGATACGGCATCCAAGGTAACCCCATCGGTACGGGGGTTGGAGGCTTCTCTCCAAGGGAGAATCTTGTCGGCACGAGGATCTTCTACGCCAAGACCGGCGAAGTTGGTCAGATTGTCATAGAGCATCTTGGACGGCAGATAGCCCCAGTTCATACCGCAGACGGAATAGAGAGGAGAGTAATCCACAGGCTCATCCCATCCCAGGTGGTCATGGGTAGTGCTGTTATTGTCGGTATGATGGAGTATGGCATTGTCGGCATTGCTCTGGGGACCGGCGGCGAGAGCAGCAAGGAGTGCAGCTTCGTCATATTTGCCATCCAGATAGTTACCGGCTGGTTTCTTGCTGAGTTTCAGAATCCAACGGGCCTTGAGGAAGTTGGCGAATTTCACCCACTTGTCCACATTGCCATTCATCCACCAGTCGCCGGCGGCAAGGCTGGCGGCAGCAGTGTTCTGTGTTTTACCAAAGAGCTCAATAGCGTCATCAATGTCCTTCAGGCAGCCCAGATAGATGGTTTTGCCATTGGCATATTTGGGCGCGGTGATGGAAGGATCTGTACCGGCGGCCTCTTCATAAGGCATTTCACCATAAAGGTCGGTCATGAGCATGAAACCGTAGGCCTTGATTACGCGTGCGGCAGCGGCATAGTGCCAAGCCTCGGCGGCCTCGGCCTTTTCAATCAGTTGAGGAATGTTGACATAAGCGCCCACAAACCACCACTGATAAGAGGTTGTAACCCAGCCGGAACCGGGAAGCCAGTAGGATGCGACTGCATAGTTGCCACGTCCGTTGCAGCCGCTCCAGTCACCCATGGACTGTCCGGTGCGCCAGTCGGCAAACTGATGGGCGCTGTTGGCGTAGAATTCCACGTTTCCCAGCAGGCCGTCATACGTGGAGGTCTCAGCTGTAGGGTTTTCGGGATCCGTGTTTACATCCAGCCATTTATTGCAGGAGGCCAAGGACAGACCCAAAATAGCGAAGCCGCAAAGGAAAAGTTTATTATTAAGTGTTTTCATATCCATTTTCATTTTGAGGATCTGTACATTAGAAGGTCAGGTTAACTCCGAAGGACATGCCGGACATGGCCGGGACACCGCAGTAGTCAAAGCCCACGGAGGAGGAACCACCAACGCCTGCACCAGCGGCAGCCACCTCGGGGTCCCCCTCATAGTTGGTGAACAGAAGAAGGTTATTGGCGGAAACAGAGACGGTGGCGCGTTTGATGACACGAATCTTATTAAGAAGCTTTTGAGGGAGGTCATACGATACAGAGAGCGAACGCAGGCGCAGGGAGTTCACCGAGGTGATGTAGTTGCTGGTCTCGTACGGATAATAGTTTGTATAGTAGTCCTGGATAATATTGACACCGAGTTTCTCGACACCGTTGAAGGTATAGACCTTATTGGGTTCCCAAGTATTGCTTACAGGATTACCCTTGGAGTCTACGCCGCTGACGGTGAGAGCCTGGTTGCGGATGTCTGCGGAGAACTGGCTCACACCGCTTTGGGTCATGGCATACTTGGTTCCGTTGAACACGTCGCCACCGAAGCGGAATTCCCATAGCATGTTAAATGTGAATCCCTTCCAGCGAACAGTGTTGTTCAAACCGCCGGTCATCAAAGCTTCGCGGTTACCAACCTCTACGTAGTCTCCGGTATGAGTGGGGAAGCCGTTCTTGTCCAGAACAACTTCACCTTCATCGTTGCGAACCCACTTGTAACCGGCGATGCCCATGAAGCATCCGTCCTTGATGGTGCCAGCCTTGGCAGTACCATACTGAACATCTGTCACATACATGGCGGTGAGACCTTCAGGGAAGTTGGTCATCTTGCCACGGTTGCCCGCCGTGTTCAGAGCAACATCCCAAGTAAGGTTCTTGTTCTGGATAGGAGTGCCACTGATGGTGAGTTCCATACCCTTGTTAATCACATTACCCGCATTGATAGAGCAGAAAATGTAACCGGTTGCCTGGGAAGTACGGGGGCTCAGAATCTGGTCGTAAGAGTTATTGGTATAGAAGGCGTAATCCAGGTGGAGCCTGTTCTTAAAGAAACTCAGTTCAAGGCCGATTTCCGTGGAACGGGTGCGCTCGGGACGGAGGATGGGATTTCCTTTGCTCCAGTAGTTACCAGCAGAATAGATGCCGAAATAGTCACCGGCCGGCCAAAGCTGGGTGCTGGTAACGTAGGGGCTGGTGTCTTTACCCACTTCGGCCCAGGAAGCACGGATTTTACCGAAGGAAAGTACGCTGTCATCCATGATGCCCGCGTCGATGAGCGGCTGGGTGAATACAACGGCGGCGCTCACGGAAGGATAGAAGTAGCTGCGGTTCTCTAAAGGAAGGGTGGAAGTCCAGTCGTTACGGCCGGTGACGGTCAGGAACACTGTGCTCTTCCAGTCGGCGCGGAATTCACCGAACACACCCAGCAGGCGCTTCTGTGTGGCGGCATGGCTGAACTGCTTGTTGTTGTTGATGGTGTTGGCATAGGACATGAACGGAGTGGAGAACATGTATGCCATCTTGTAGTCTGTATTGGTGCGGGTATCATCCGTAGACATACCAAGCAACAGATTCAGGTTAAAGTCACCAAACTGTTTGTAGAAGTTGGACAGGATGTTGGTGGAAAGGTACGTAAATTCAAGTGTGTTATCGCTAATCATACCATCCTGCCACGCTTTCTTCATTACACCGCCGGGGTTGAAACGGTTGGAGTTCACCGTGGTATAGCGGTCCAGGCCGATTCGGGCAGACACCCACCACCAAGGGGTAATATCGGCACGGACATTCACATTTCCGGTAAACCGGTTTGTGTTGTCATACATTTTGTTGTTGTTCACAATCCAATAAGGATTGTCACGTTCATCTTCCGGGTCCAAACGAGCACCAAACAAACGGTAACGTGTGCCATCCTCATTCAGATAGGTGCGCATGTCGTCGGAGGGAGACCAGTTGTACACAGCATACAGAGCGCCGGTACCGGAGGAACCGTAAAGGGCTGCACCGGTGAGGGTTCTGTCGGTATGGGCCTGGGAATAAGCGGCGCTGGCACCAAAGGTGAAGATGCCAATCTTCTGTTCTCCATTGAAGCGGAAAGAGTATTTCTTGTAGCCGGTTTCGGGAACAATACCCGCCTGGTCATAATAAGAACCGGACAGATAGAAGTTTCCGTTCTTGGTACCGCCGGCAACACTGACGGTGCCGTCAAAAGTGCTGCTGTTTTTAAAGAAATTGCCGATGTTGTCGAACCAAGGGCCGTCGTATTCGGAGCCCCAGGAGTTATAGGAGAAATCGTTGAAGACTGTTCCGGTATAGGCCTTGGCGGCATCGTAGGTGTCCTGCATGTAACCTCTGCGATACTGGTTCTGGACAGCAGGAAGAGCGGCTTTCTCAACCCAGTTGTTGATGTACTTGGCACTTACGTTGACTTCTACGGCTCCTTCCTTACCCTTCTTGGTGGTTATGATAATAACACCATTGGCGGCGCGGGAACCATACAGGGCGGAAGCGGCGGGGCCCTTCAGCACAGACATGCTCTCGATATCCTCGGGGTTGATATCCATGACACGGTTGGCGGAAGTGGTTGCCGACTTCATGGACCCGTCGAATGCGGAGTTGCCCACCACCTGGGAAGAGTTATCATAGATGACGCCATCCACGATAAACAACGGCTGGTTGTCGCGGGATTCATCGGAAGAAGTACCACCACGCAGGATAATTTGTGCTCCGGAACCTGCGGCACCGGATGACTGGGTCACATTGACGCCGGCAATCTTACCGGACAGGGAGTTGATTGCGTTAGCGCTTTTGTTACGCATGAGTTCCTCGGCATTAATATCCTCTACGGCATACCCCAGGGACTTGCGCTCGCGCTTGATACCCAGAGCGGTCACAACGGATTCCTCCAGGAATTCGTTGTCTTCCTTCAGG
>CALBPX010000102.1 GCA_937899055.1 uncultured Bacteroidales bacterium | reverse complement strand
AGCTGGGCCGGCGGCAAGAACCTCAACCACATCCTTTCAAGACTTTCCAAAGCATTTGATGTAGAGTTCATACTGCCTGAGACTATCGCAGAGAATCCGGTTGTTTCCTCTAAGCCGGATTCAGGAATCTCCACAATTCTGTCCGAAGCCACTTCCTTGGAGAATTCAAAGCCGGCAAGGAAAACCCGTGCTGAAAGGCCGTCAAAAGTTATTGTCTCAGCAATTAAACAGTTGGGTCAGTTCTTCAGCGGAAGGCGCAAGTCTTTCAACATCCCTTATCAGATGGCCGGCACACCTTTCCAGACGGCGGTGTGGAAAAGCCTTATGGACATTCCCTACGGAAAGAGTGTTTCTTATGCGGAAATTGCAGCTATGGCCGGATATCCCACTGCTGTCAGGGCAGCGGCCAATGCCTGTGGCGACAATGCATTGTCCGTAATAATACCTTGCCACAGAGTCATCGGCAGTGACACAGGCCTCACCGGCTATGGCGGCGGACTTGGAGCTAAACGCTATCTGCTTGACCTTGAAAGCCCTCAGCAGTTGCTCCCTTTCAAAAAGCATTCAGCAAAGAAAACCTTATCCAAGAAAAGCATATCCAAGAAAAGCACTGCAAAGAAGACCGCAACTAAGAAGCAGCAGATAAGAAACCAATAAGGTGGCCGTGCCCAGCAAAGAGCTCATATTCAGCAATATACGGAATGACCTGTAGGCAAAAACGCCTACAGTAATTTCGTCAATTAATTGATTTTAAGGCAATTATTAGGCACGCACACCAAAGAAGCCACAACTAAGAAGCCGCAGCTAAGCAGACGCAACTAAGCAACCGCAGCTAAGAAGCCACAACTAAGCACGCACACCAAAAGGCTCTAAATTTCTCCGGACATTATTGAACGGATTAACTTGAGGTTCATCCAGTAGTTCTTGACTGTAGGATTTGTGCAGTCTTCCAAAGCCTTTTCTATCAACATCTGCACAGTTCCGCCTCCATAATCCCGGGCCAGTTTTTCAAGGCTCGGCTTCAGAGCCCCTATCAGAACGCTCTCCTGCCTGTTTGCCTCGGTCCAGGCCATGTATTCCTGCTGGCGGCTTACAAACAGCCGTAAAATATCTGCATCAACCCTTTCCTGAAGTTGCCCGAAAGTCTTGTTCTTACGGATGAAAGTATTCCATTTCCGGAGGGCGTCCTTATGGCTGAGAGGAAGCGTTTCAAGAATATAAAGTTCATCGGCCAGCATATTTACCTCCGGTTTGCCGGTACTGCTTCTGGAAACAACGGAGAACAGGCCTTCGTCTGAAATGTTCATAACCGTGGTGTCTTCCCACCTTCCACTCTTGCCGTCGGCAGCTTGGTAATAGTAGTAGTCTGTCTTTGTAATGAGCTTGTTGTCAGCAGAAAAGTCGAGGCCTCCTCCTCCCATATTTTCTTTGGGAGTATAGTTCCCGTGAGGCTCTGCCTTGAGTATTTCATTCATCCAAGCCCTGTGCCCGGCATAGAAAGCATCAATCAGACGGCCTGTTTTGTCGTAGGTGGCAAAATAATGACGGACGGGATCATTGCTGCTACGCCCCCAAACACGGTAAGCCACAATTGCTCCAAAATCCGTAGGAATTACTCCGTTTTTGAGTACCTGACCAGCCGTAGTAATTCTCATTTTCCCGTCGCTATAAAGATATTCACCTGTAACGGAGGAAAATGTATTCTCCTCTTCCTGGCACATAGCCAACTTGGGCTCGTAATGCCATCCTTCGCCGAAGATATAACTCCTGCAGTTGTATGCCAAACCGTCATCCATGCAGATTCCGGCCCCGTCCTTCCGGGCACTGCTGTTTTCGTGCATCGGCCTCGTAAACACCGGGTTACTGTCCATAGGGTCTATATTGTAACGTTTCAGCCAGGTACGGCCTTCATCCTGAGCCTTCAACATTCCGAAGAAAGCCAAAGAAAGAAAAACACTCATGATAAATCTTTTCATAGTTTTATTATTAGCTCAAATTCAAACTGACCTATAAAAGTAATTTATTTTGTGCTCTGGAGCAAATAACCGGCCAATATTTTATTATATTTGCACCTACTTTTATAGTAAAAGGTTTTACTTTTAATTGTCAGATATATGGATCCTAAAAACAAACCTGAGGTTATCCGAAACAGGACAACCGTTTCCGACCTATGGAAAAAAGAAGACTGGCTGGCAGTATGGATTGGCGTAGTGCTGATTGTAATTGCTGCCATTGCCGTAATTTCCAAGGCATTTGATTTCACTGCACTGAACTTTTCTAAGTGGCATCTGTGGGAAGATGTTCCGGAGAAATCATCTCTGCTGGGGCAGTTCAGCGGAGCTTTTTGGGGCAAATTGCTCAGGACTTTCCTTGTTTTAGCCGTGCTTTTCGGCATAGGTATCAAGCTGCAGGGCGAGAAACTGAGAAAGTTCTGGCCCGCCTTTCTGGGACTCTTCATCCTGGCTGTCATTGTCAGGATTGTAAGTGCCGAATTCACATTCAACCGCTATCTGGAATGGGCTTTCTGGGCTCTGATCATAGGCCTTCTGATATCCAACACGGTAGGAGTACCAAAATGGCTCAAACCGGCCATCCGTACGGAATTCTACATCAAGACCGGTTTGGTTATCATGGGTTTTTCTGTCCTGTTTTCCAACATAGCAAAGTTTGGACTTTACGGCCTGGGAATAGCGTGGATAGTAACTCCTATAGTGATTATCTTCATGTGGTGGCTGGGAACAAAAGTTTTCAAGATGGAAAACAAGCCTCTTGTAATTACACTTGCCTCAGCAACAAGTGTCTGCGGAACCAGCGCCGCCATTGCTACCGGAGCTGCTGCCAAATGTAAGAAGGACGACCTTTCCATAGCCATATCCATTTCCATCATATTTACGATATTGATGATGGTGTTTGAGCCTATGATCATCCGCTGGATTGGCATGAGCCAGATTATGGGCGGAAGCCTCATAGGCGGAACGGTAGATTCCACAGGCGCCGTAGTTCTTGCAGGAAATGCCCTTGGCCCTGAGGCCGAGCAGGCAGCCGTTCTCGTAAAGAGCATCCAGAACATCCTCATAGGCTTCATAGCCTTCTTTGTAGCTCTGTTCTTTGCAACCAGGGTTGACCGGCAAAGCGGCCAGAGGGTTGGCGCCAACGAAATCTGGTACAGGTTCCCTAAGTTTATAATCGGATTCTTTGCTGCCTCTCTTGTAGCGTCGTTTGTAATACTCCCGATTTACGGAAGCGACAATGTAGGAGCCATCAACAAGGTTTTGGACCAGTACAAGAACTGGGCTTTTGTTCTGGCCTTCACAAGTATAGGACTGGATACCAACTTCAGGGAAATCATAAAGAAGATGCAGGGCGGAAAGGTTCTGTGGCTTTATATTGTGGGCCAGCTGTTCAATATAGCCCTCACATTCCTGGCCGTATGGCTGCTGCTGAGCGGAAATTTCTTCCCCGTTCCGGAACTTGACAGTTACAGTGGCAAGAAGGCCGAGCCCAAGACCGTTGAAGCTCCGGCTCCTGCAAACACCGTTGCATCTGAAGAAGCCCAACAGCTGCCTGCCGATACAATTTCTGCCTCCGAGGCCCTGAAGGCTTTGGAGAGCAAAACGCAGTAGTAAGGCTGCCAACCGTTCAAGGCATGAAAAAGAGAACTCTGATTAGGACAGTAACCGCTTTGACGGTGGTTGCTGTCTTGTTTTGCGCCGCTTGGATAATGTGGTACAGGATGGGGCTCAGCGATAAGCATGACTTTGGCGCAGGAGCCTACTACTATGCCGATATCCCGGACTTTGACAAGGTTCTCAACGACAAGGCTTACATTACCGTCATTCCCAGATGGATCTACTATGTCCTGTTCTTTGCATGGGGAAGATCGGAAGAGCACACG
>CALBPX010000101.1 GCA_937899055.1 uncultured Bacteroidales bacterium | reverse complement strand
CGGTGATGGCGGCGGAGAAGCACTTGCCGTTGGCGTTGAGGATCAGGCAGCGGATTCCCTCCTGTTTGGCGATGAAGTCCTCCACCTCGCCCAGCTCTACATAGAAACCGGCCTCAAAAATATTGTACGGCGGGCGATTGAGCGTCAGCGTGCCGATGAGGCCGTCTTCGGGTTGATATCCGGATGCAACTTCTTTACAAGCAGCACATAGATGGCTTTCATTTCGCGGGACTCTTCCGGTGTCATCAGAGGCGCAGCCATATACTCCTTAGCCGCCTTGATATCAGCCATCTTTTCCTCCAAAATCGTCTGGTAGTTTTCCTTCTCCAGACGAACCTGCTCCTCGATAGCCTCAAAGTCAGGAGTCTTATTCCGGTTGATGTAGGCTTGTACCAAGGATAGCCTAAGCGAAAGAATCTTCACATCGGTCTGTAACGCAAACTCCTCATATTTGAGCTGCCCGATTTCGGTCAGATACAACGAGTAAAGATGAGGGTACTCATACGTGAGCATCTCATCCCTCTTGTTGAAGAGGTTGGCAGATTCGCGCTTGAGCTCCTCCAGCCTGTGGAGGAGCCGCGCAGTTGATTGGTGAATTGATACTTCCTGTGTCATATTCTTATTTTTTACTATTGCAAAAATGCAGGGTGTTTTTGTCAACTTTTGACAGATAGACAACTTATTCTATCCTCTTTTTCGACCGAGCACGCATCCCGTCAAAGTATTCCTTGTGAGACTCAAGATACTCCAACCACATCCCTTCCAAGATGATGGATTCTTTCACTGGCAATTGCCGGCCAGAATGCCCGCCATCCCACTGGAAATCGGGCATGGCTGCTTCCAGAGACTCAAGAGAAAGGATAGGGCACTCATCATGATTAATCAGGTAGTCTGCGGACATATAGGCATAGTGTGCTCTTCTACCCTTCTTGCCTGACCAGTGTGGTCCGGAGAAAGGTTTTCCGATAATATGCCCTTGCATAACAATTCCGGCATCAGGAGCTGGACGGCACTTTACCATATACACCAAGTCACCGGGCTCCGCCTCACGCCAGTCATAGATTTCCCAGCCCATGCGAGTGGTACCACTTTCTACAATCTTGGCGAAATCGTCCTCGCCAGTGTCGGAAATTACGGGATTCCACTGTAAAACAAATACCTTTTTCATCGCTTCTCATTTTATGATTACGATGGCAAAGGTATTGCCTTATTCTGTCAACTTTTGACAGAGAACAACAATAAATCAATAAAAGATTCTTTTTTGATTTAAAATAGGCTTATTCCCGCACCGCCTCATACAACTTGGACAACACCTTTACCATTGCCAAAGTATCCAGGCAGCAGTAATCTAGCAACGCACGGCGGGCTCTCTCTTCTTCCTCAGGAGACATATTCCGTAGCATAGGGTACAGGTTCATGGCCATGGTGCCGTTCTGGCAAAGGTCATCCAGTGCGTGGTAATCCAGCTCCGGATCATCCGGGAATAGGGACGGCAGCACGCTCTTGATGGAAAATGAACCGCCCATAGACGGAAGATAATAACAACCAGACTGGAACGGGACCAGCAAATCCTTGATATTGTCCCTTATGGCCAGCAGATGATCGGCCAGGTCTGGGAACAGCTCTGCCAGTTCTGCTATACGCCCACACTCAAATCCCTTGTTGTAGGCCAGCAAGCACACATCTGCTGGAATATCCCGGCAAAGGCTTTCTGCGATAGAGCGCATGGGTGCTTCTCGTGAAGGTGCCAGGAACTCGTAGTGCTTCAGTTCTCCTCCCTCGCTTTCCTGGACGTGCAGCGAGTACTGGGTGGTTATCTGCTGATATGGATGTGTTCCATCGTACAGAGGAATCGGCGGCTGAATGGTCTCGAAATCCAAGTAATAGAGTGGATAGCTGAGAGTATCCAGGAAGGAACGGATGCCATCCTTGTTAATGAAGACTTCGCCGTTCAAGGCACCAGCTACTTGCATTTTCTGAATCCTGGTCAACGGCACGCCATCAAGGTCTTCATAACCGACCTTACCTGAATTATAGAGGTCGAACTTCTTATTTTTGTTCATCCAATAGAGATTGAACACAGAGGGTTTGGGCAAATGCCTGGTGCAATACTCCCAGAAAGCACAGGGATAAGGATTATTGCATTCCGGAGAAATGTCATTCCCAGGCTCCCCGCCATCCAGAACCTGCTGTGCATCCATCAGGTTGTCCTCGATGTAAGGCAGCTCTGCATTCACGGCGTCTGAGATGTCCGTCACCATGAACAGTTTGTCCAGCTCCAGCTCACCGTGCCTGTCATAGCAGATCGGAAGAGCACACGTCTGAACTCCAGTCA
>CALBPX010000100.1 GCA_937899055.1 uncultured Bacteroidales bacterium | reverse complement strand
CAAACCGCTCGGATAGGCGGGGACTCTTGTGTACACTTTATGCTGACGTTCTACATATATGCCATCAACATTTGATTTAAAAGGGATTTGATTATATAGCCATCCACTCTTTTCAAAATAAACCTGTCGAACAAGACTCTGATCTATCATTGAGTCAAGACAGAAGTAATAGGATGTGTCTACCGATGAAGACTTTGTGGAAAGTCGATTATTATACTTTAACAGATTAACAGGAATGGTATATATTCCATTAGATCCTATTCTTTTATCGATTGCTCTTTTTGTTTTTGACAAAAAGGAAAAATCAACGTTGTCTTCTTTGGTGCAACTTTGAATGAAAAAAAATAAAACTAATGACAAAAAGAATAATACGGATTTCTTGATTCCGTCCAGAATGGAATAGTGGCTGTGCAGGTGCAGGTGTACAAAAGGAATACTCATCGCGATAAAACTACTTTATGAGAACTTTGCCGGTCATTTCACTTGGCTGGGGTATGCCCATGAGTTTAAGGATGGTTGGGGCGATGTCGCAGAGCCTGCCGTTTTCAACCTCCTTTACGTCAGGGTCAACCACAACAAACTGAACCGGATTGAGTGAGTGTTGGGTATTTGGCGTGCCGTCTTCGTTGATTGCATAGTCTGCATTTCCGTGGTCGGCCGTAATGAGTACGGAATAGCCCATATTCCTTGCCTCTTCCACTACCTTTCCGGTAAGGTTATCTATTGTTTCAACAGCCTTGCAGATAGCAGGATAGACTCCGGTATGGCCTACCATATCGCCGTTTGCAAAGTTTAGGATTATCATATCTTCACAGCCGGTACGGATGGCAGCAATGAGCTTTTCTGCAACCTCAGGAGCGCTCATCTCGGGTTGAAGGTCGTAAGTGGCAACCTTTGGCGAAGCCACAAGGATTCTGTCTTCGTTCTCAAAAGGCTCCTCTCTGCCACCGTTGAAAAAGAAGGTTACATGAGCGTATTTTTCTGTCTCAGCGATTCTCAGCTGGTGCTTGCCCGCATTGGCAACAACCTCTCCCAAAGTCTTTTGCACATGTTCTTTTCCAAAGAGGATATGCAGGCCCTTGAATTCATCATCATATGGAGTAAGGCAGCAGTAGTACAGCGGAATGGTATGCATACTCTCCTCCGGCATGTCTTTCTGTGTAAGGACAGAGGTCATTTCACGGGCCCTGTCGTTGCGGAAGTTGAAGAAGATAACGGCATCGTCTTTCTTGATAACAGCAACTGGAACTGAATCCGTGTCACGTGCTTGACAGCCATTAGTATCTGGGCTTTTTACAATGCATATCGGTTTGATGAACTCGTCTGTAACGCCCTCGTCATATGAAGCCTGAATAGCCTCTGTTGCTGAGGAAAATCTTGCACCTTTTCCTTCTGTAAGGAGGTCGTAGGCTTCCTTGATGCGGTTCCAGCGCTTGTCGCGGTCCATAGCATAGAACCTTCCGCAGACACTGGCCACCTTGCCGCAGCTTTCCTTCATGTGGTTTTCAAGTTCCTCTACAAAACCCTTTCCGCTGTGCGGGTCGGTATCTCTTCCGTCCATGAAGCAGTGGACAAAGACCCTTTCAAGGCCGCACTGACGGGCGGTGGTCAGAAACTCAAAAAGATGTTCCAGCGAGCTGTGTACTCCACCTCTTGACACCAGACCCAGAAGATGCAGGTCGTGAGCCTGCCCGGCGGCATCAAAATTTCCGTCAGGATTGCCGGTTTTGGCATAAGCCATCGCTGAGTAAATTTCTTTGTTTTCCAACATCCTGTGCTCTGCACAAACCTTGTTTATCTTTACAAGGTCCTGATAGACAACGCGGCCTGCGCCTATATTCAGATGGCCCACTTCGGAATTTCCCATCTGGCCGGCAGGAAGGCCAACATCTTCTCCGCAGGCTTGAAGCTGGCTGTGTGGATATTTTGCCCTCAGGGCATCTATGTTGGGCTGACCCTGAGTGTAGATTGCGTCTGATTTTGTGTGGTTGCCTATTCCCCATCCGTCGAGGATCATCAGCAAAACTTTCTTTCCCATTCTATTTTTTCTTTCTGGTTTTACTTTCTGTTTTTCTTGCCCCTTTCTTGCCTTTTGCAGATTTCTTTTCATATTCTTCTTCAGTGAGAATACCGTACTTTTCTGCCGGCTCTTCCTCCTCCTGGGCAACAAGGGAAAAATCTATGGTCTTCTGCTCCAGCGAAGCCCTTTCTACCCTGACCTTTACCCTGTCGCCAAGAGTGTATCGGCGGAGCGAAGACTGGCCTTTTACACTGAATGTCTTTTCGTCAAACTGGTAGTAATCGTCTGTGAGCTCCCTCAGGGCTACCATACCCTCTATTCTGGTGGGCTCAACCTGAACATACAGGCCCCATTCTGTAACTCCGGTAACCGTACCTTCAAAAACCTGCCCTATGCGCTCCTTCATATACTCGGCCATCTTGTACTTGATGCTGGACCTTTCGGCTTCCGTAGCCATCTGTTCCCTCTGCGATGAGTGCCGGCAATATTCTTCAAAAGATGCCTTGTCGGCGCTCTTGTCTCCGTTCAGATAGCGGGTAAGCAGGCGGTGAACCATCATGTCCGGATACCTTCTTATGGGCGATGTAAAGTGGGTGTAGTACCTGAACCCCAGGCCGTAATGACCTATATTGTCTGTAGTGTACTGAGCCCGGGCCATGCACCTTAGGGCCAGCAGTTCTATGGAATCGCATTCCGGCTTTCCGTGTATCTGTTCCACCAGCCGGTTCAAGCTCCTGGCCAGCTGCTTAGGGTTTTCGGCCTCAAGCTTGTAGCCAAAATACTTGACAAAGGTCTTCAGTTCTGCAACCT
Source organism: uncultured Bacteroidales bacterium (assembly GCA_937899055.1). Taxonomy (GTDB): domain Bacteria; phylum Bacteroidota; class Bacteroidia; order Bacteroidales; family UBA932; genus Egerieousia. The sequence continues at coordinate 58,094 of CALBPX010000100.1, read as the reverse complement.
TTTCCATGTTAGGCTCGTCATGCACACGATAAACAAAGGTAGGGGCATCTTTGCGGATGGCCGTGGCTACATAGGTTGCTACGGCCTTGTTGGCCAAAAGCATGAACTCCTCTATGAGCCAGTTGGCAGATTTGGTAACCTTCTGTACTACGTCAACCGGCCTGCCCTTTTCATCCACAAGAACCTTCATTTCCGGGCGTTCAAAGCTTATGGAGCCATCCTGGAACCTCTTCTTGCGGAGCACGGTTGCAAGCTTATGGAGCTCAAGTACAGACAATATCACATCCTTGGACGGAATGTTGCCCGTGTGCATGACGGGCTTGTATGCCGTCATATCGCCTCCGGCGTCTATTATCTGCTGGGCCTCTTCGTATGCAAAACGGAAGGCTGAGCAGATTACCGTGCGGCCGAACCACTGGCCATAGACCTTGCCGGCAGAGTCCATCTCAAATATCGCCGAGAAACAAAGTTTGTCTTCGCCCGGCCTCAGCGAACAAAGATTGTTAGACAGGGCTTCCGGAAGCATGGGAACGGTCCTGTCGGCCAGATACACAGAAGTAGCCCTTGCATAGGCCTCGCGGTCAAGCACTCCCTGCGGCTTTACATAATATGAAACATCCGCAATGTGCACACCTATTTCTACATGGCCGTTTGGCAGAACCTTGTAAGAAACCGCATCGTCAAAATCCTTTGCATCGGCCGGGTCTATAGTAAAGACACAGTCTTTGCGCAGATCGCGCCTTCCTTCCAGATCCTTGGCGGTAATCTTCTTGGGTATCTTTTCCGCCTCTTCCTCAACGGACGCCGGAAACCTGTAAGGCAGGCCGTATTCCGAAAGTATGGCGTGCATTTCTGTATCGTTTTCGCCCGGCTTTCCGAGCACATCCACAACTTCCCCTACCGGAGTCTGATATCCGTACGGAAAATCTTTTACCAGCACCGCCACTTTCATCCCCTGCCATTCCTTCTTTACGCTCTCTATCGGAACTTCCACGTCGTAAGGCATGTTCTTGTTCTCTATGATAACCCAGGCATGGCGTCCGGTTATCTGCATCAGCCCAACCCAAGGGCGGGTACTGCGGCTCAGGACCTTGATTATCGCCCCTTCTTTGCCTTTTTCTGCCTTTCTGAGAACAGCCGCCCTCACCTGGTCGTTATGGAGGGCTCCACGCATCTTTCCCATAGGTATATAGATATCCTCCCTCGGGGCCTTTGGATCCTCGGAAGGAACTCTCACAAAGCCATAGCCTCCGGAGGCTATTTCGAGCAGACCTTCAACCTCTTCCAATATCTTTTTAACCCCGCGCGACGTCCTTATGGTTCCTGCGGATTTGCGGCCTGTGGTGAATCCGCTGCGGCGGCGTGAACCTTTCTTTACGTAACCTGCTGATGTTCCTTTTCCTGCCTTTTTATTTCTCTTGCTCATGTGTTTTGATCTTTCAATTTCAGATAAATTACTCAGCGATTTGCTAACCTACAAATTTAATAAAATTCCATGACCTTCATATACGAAAAAACGGGCCGCTCCTGACAGTTGCGGCCCGTTCTGCTTTGATGTTCAGGTTTTACTTCTTCTGTGCAGGTTTTTCAACCTTTCTCTTATTGATATCGTACATGATAGGTGTTGCAATGAATACAGACGAGAATGTACCCACGAGGACGCCGATTGCAAGAGCTACGGCAAATCCGCGGATGGTGTCGCCTCCAAAGATTGCAATTGCCAGCAATACTACCAGAGTTGTTCCCGAAGTATTGAACGTTCTGGCGAGAGTGCTGTTTACCGCACCGTTGATGTTTTCGCGGAGAGTCCTCTTAGGATAGATCCTCTTGTACTCACGGATACGGTCAAAGATTACCACGGTATCGTTGATAGAATAACCGATGATTGTAAGCACTGCGGCTATGAATGTCTGGTCCACATCCAGGGTGAAAGGCAGAACTCCGGTAAAGATGGAGTAGAAGCCTATCACGATTATGGAGTCGTGGGCAAGGGCCGCAAGACCGCCGGCACCCCAAGACCAGTTGGAGAACCTGGCTGCAATATAGAGGAAGATGGCTATAAGGGCAATGATAACCGCATAGACACCCTTTCTCTTGATATCGTTTGCAATGGTAGGACCAACCTTGTCGGAACTTACTATACCGTTAGGATTATCTACGGTGGTAGTGAACTGCTCCTGAGTCAGAGGGGTTTCAAAGAAGCCCTTGAGAGCATTGTAGAGTTTGCCCTCTACCTCCTGGTCAACTTCCTGGGAGTTGTCGTTTATCTTGTACTTGGTAGTAAGTTTCATCTGGCTGCCGGAACCAAACTGCTTAACCTCTATACTCTCTCCTCCGAACTCATCCATGGTTGCCTTTCTTACATCCTCGGCTGTAACCATTTTGTCAAAACGGAGTACATATGTGCGGCCTCCCGTAAAGTCAACGCCGTAGGAGAAGCCTTTTGCAAAGATGAAAGCAAGGCAGGTTATGATAACCGCAGCCGCAATTACGTATGTGGTCTTTCTGATGCCGATGAAGTCTATTTTGGTGTTGGTCAGGAAATTGCGCGTAGCCTTTCCCTCAAAGGATATCTTCTTGTTGCGCGACAGGCGGCCCTCAAAGTAAAGCCTCGTAATGAAGATGGAGGTTATCAGGGATGTTATGATACCCAGAATCAGGGTGGTGGCAAATCCTTGGATAGGACCGGTTCCGAATACGACCAGCACGATACCTACTATGATAGTGGTGATGTTACCGTCAAGAATTGCGGAATAAGCGTTGCTGTAACCGTCCTTGATGGCAAGTCTGAGCTGCTTTCCGCTGCGGAGCTCCTCCTTGATTCTTTCGTAGATAATTACGTTGGAGTCAACCGCCATACCCAGAGTCAGCACCAAACCCGCAATACCCGGAAGGGTGAGCACGGCTCCTATTGATATCAGGGCGCCGAGGAGGAATATCACGTTGCAAATCAAAGCAATGCAAGCGGCTACTCCTGCTCCGCGATAGAAGAACAGCATGTACAGCAGAACCAGCAGGAAGGCTATCAGGAAGGATATCATACCTGCGTTGATTGATTCCTGACCGAGGGACGGACCTACAACCTGCTCCTGAAGGATTGTAGCCGGAGCCGGAAGCTTACCGGACTTGAGCACGTTTGCAAGGTCGGTTGCCTCGTCAATGGTAAAGTGTCCGGAAATTTGGCTGCGGCCGCCGGTGATTTCATCGTTGACCGTAGGGAAGGAATAAACCATTCCGTCAAGAACTATAGCCACGCATCTGTGAATGTTGTCGGCAGTGATTCTGGCCCAGGTCTTGGCGCCGGTAGGGTTCATTGCCATGCTTACTGTAGGCATACCGCCCTGGCTTTCGTATGAAATGCTGGCGTCTGTAATGCAGCTTCCGTCAAGCGGGGCCTTACCCTCTCTGTTAGACTTGATTGCTACTAGCCTGAACATGATACCCGCTTCATCTATAGGCTTCACTTCCCACATCGGAACAAGGTCCGCAGGAAGAATAGCCTTGATCTCAGGCATGTTCAGATATTGGTTAATTTGAGCAGTATCCTTGTAATGTGCGGTTCCCATTGAGGCTCCCTGTCCATACTGGTTCGGATAGAGGATTGCAAGAAGTGGATGCTCCTTCAGAAGAGCCAGCTGATCGGTTGACAGAGAGTCTGTTGTTCCTATCTGCTCCTTGATTGACTCGGCCAGAGAAGTAGAATCTTTCGTCTGGGTTTCTGTAGCCTCCGGTTCCTTTGCCTCAGCGGCCTTCTGGTTACGCAGCAAGGCGTCGGCCCTGCTAAGTGCAGAACTTACTTCGTTATACTCGTATGTAGGCCAGAATTCCAAAGATGCGGTTCCCTGGAGGAGTTTTCTTACACGCTCCGGCTCCTTTACTCCCGGAAGTTCCACAAGAATCCTTCCCGAACTTCCAAGCCTCTGGATGTTTGGAGCGGCTACTCCGAAACGGTCTATACGGCTGCGCAATACGTTGAATGAGTTTGCTATTGCACCCTCAGCCTCAGACTTGATCACAGAAATGACTTCGGAATTGGTGCTGCCGCTCTTGATTTTGTCCTTCATCTCGTATGTAGAGAATATGGAAGCAAGAGATTTGGACGGTGCAACCTCGTTCCAGGCCTGCTCAAACAGGGTTATGAAATCCTGACGGCTGGTAACCTCCCTCTGGGTTGCAAGGTCCAGGGCCTTCTGGAATTCCTCCGACTGATTGTTGTTGGAAAGGGCCTTTATGAGGTCCCTCACCTGCACCTGCATCATCACGTTCATTCCACCTTTAAGGTCGAGACCGAGCTTTATTTCTTTTTCCTTTACCTGCTTGTAGGTGTTGCCCAAGAAGACTTTCTTGTCAGAAACCGAATCCAGGTAATATCTGTTTTTTACTTTGATGACAGAGTCCAGAAAATATGCCTGATTAAGGTTCGAAACCTGGGCAAATTCCGGCTTAAGCTTCTCTGCCTCGGCAGCCTTGCTTGCATAAACGGCTGCCTTTTTCTCCTGATTTCTAGTTGCCAGTGTAAAAGAAAGCTGATACAGGCACGCTAATGCTATCAGGATTGCCAATACTCTAAAGAGCCCTTTGTTCTGCATTTTAAATTACATTTTTGATAATAGGATGCAAATGTACAATTTTTTCGTAAAAAAAAAGTATTTCCTACCTTTGTTACAGCCTTTTGGCAACACACAGACAAAGACAGTGAAAGATGAAGAAACTTATATCGCTGAGTATTGTTTTCTGCCTATGCTGCATGCTCCCCGTTCCAGTGCGGGCTCAGGAGCTTAGCGAAAGCGGCAGAAGGAACGAGCAGAGAGCCGACTCGCTTTACCGTGCATACGAGTTTGCACGGGCGGCCGCCATATATAACCAGATGGCCCTGACCGCAGAAGGACAGGACAGAAAGCGGCTGGAGGAAAAAGCCGTGTTCTGCCAGAACGGAGAGGCCATGCTGCATTATGTTTCAGAGCCTAAGGTGGTTACACGCAAGACTTTAGACAAAAAAGACTTCTTCCTGTATTATCCAAACATCAGCACCGTAGGCCACTTTGTCCTCCGGCATGATGCCGCAAAAAACACTTCGGACACGCTGTTTCTGCCCAACGACAAAAACACCATATACTACAGTGCCCGCGATTCCAAAGGCGTGTGGAACATATATACCTCCAGAAAGCAGGCAGACGGAGTATGGAGCGCACCCCAGGTTCTGGGCAACAATGTTACCAGCAGCGGAAACGACATATTCCCGTTTGTATCGCCCGACGGAAAAAGACTCTACTTTTCATCTAACGGGCATTATGGGGCCGGTGGGTATGACCTCTATGTAAGTTACTGGGACGATGAAAAGCACGATTGGGGTGTGGCCCAGAACATGGGGTTCCCCTATTCTTCACCGTCAGACGATTTCTTCTTTTATATAACTCCGGACGGAAAGTATGCTGCCTTTTCTTCCACAAGGGTTCTGGACAATCCTTCGTCAAGGCTTTACAGTACCTCAAGGGTTGTATGCTATGTAGTTGAATATGAAAGCGATCCTATAAAACATCCGGCAACCGCACAGGAAGCCGCAAACATTGCAAGGTTAAGGAACGCTGCCAATCTCACACAGCAGCAGAGAGACTCCATCAACAACGCCAACATAGACAAGGCTCTTGAGGGGGTTGACCGTAAAACCGGAGTCAGCGAAATGGATCCCAACACAAGGCAGATTACAGAAAACTACACAAAGACGGTTCTTGCCTACAGGCAGCTCAAGAAGGAACGCGGGCTTCTGGAAGACAGCATGGCGGGTTCACGGTCGGCCTACTCGGCTATAGAACAGCAGCTTGCCACGGAAGAAGACAGCCTGGAAATTGCAGTCCTGAAAGATTCGCTGAAGACCCTGGCTTCAAGACTGACGGACAACGAGGCAACGGCTCTGAATATGGACGGCCAGATGAGAGAAGCCGAGGCCCAGATACGCAGGATAGAAGAAATCTTCCTTTCAACCGGCGTATCAGTACCGGGGAACACCCTCTTTGAAACCTCCGAAGACCTGGCCTCCGAGGCGTCAGATTCTTCCGAAAGTCCGTCCGACGAAACAGACCTTAGCACCATATTGGACAAGAGGGCCAAGGTTACGGAAAACGACGGCTTTGTAATCGAGCGGCCGAAACTTGACATGGACCTTACATTCAAAGTCCAGAAAAAGAGCGTAATAGTTGACGGAGAAGATTTCCCGGAAGGCCTCAGATATCAGATCAAGCTGATAACCTCAGCCAAGAAACTGAACGAAAACTCCTTCAAAGGTTTTTCACCGATATTTGAAAGGACGGATAACGGGCGATATGTTTATAGTGCCGGCGCATTTAACTCCTATTCAGATGCTTACAAGCAGCTTTCCCGCATCAGGAAAGCAGGATTTACCGCCGCTTCCATAATCGCCTTTGAAGACGGCAAGGCAATACCCGTTGCAATTGCAAGAAAGAAAGAAACTGCATCATCAAGTAAAAACTCAGCCGCCAAAAGCAAGGACAAGGCCGGGTCGTTCAACGTTGCCGTCTATACCACCGGCAGCAGCCTTGAATCTCAAGTGATGAAGACCCTCTCCTCTGCCGGCAAAGACGTAGCAAAAATTTCTTCAGACGAAGGTTTCAAGTTCATTGCAGGGCCGTTCTCCTCAAAGGCCGAGGCCGAGGCCCTGGCCGACAAGCTGAAAGACATCACAGACAAAAAAGTAGTGATTGAATCGCTGAATTAAAAAAAATTATATATTTGCAGTCCATTTGATTCGGAAACATTCCACGGTGAGGTGGGAGAGTGGCTGAATCCAGCAGTTTGCTAAACTGCCGAACCGGTTTAACGGTTCCGCGAGTTCGAATCTCGCCCTCACCGCCCAAAAGCCCGTAGATACTGCGGGCTTTTTTAACATTGAAGAAAGGGGTCAATAGCTCTTCGGAATAATATTTGCACTATCTTTGACTCGCAAACCTGGGCGGACAAACTCGCCACAAAATTCTAAAAACCTGGTTTGCTGAGTTATATGAAAAAAATTTGTTTTAGAATTATATCGGGCAACACGGTTCTGGCACTACTTGCCGGCGTATTGTCCGCCTTTTTGTCCGCCTGCTCCAACCAGGGGGCGGACAAAGACATTTCCCCTATGATAGCGGCCTGGAAAACGGCCGACCAGACCCAGAATTCCGTATGCCGGCCCTATCTGAAGGAGCTGGAGGAAAAGTGGGATGCCGACACTACCGAAGATCAGGAGCAGTCTTACATGGAGTTTCTGGGAACGGTGAATGCCCTGAGAGACTATGCTAAAAACAATCCCTCCACCAGGGTGGAAATCCGCAACACTATTTACGAAGTCTATGGAAAGATGCTCTACGGTTCCGACAAGCAGGACTATCTGGAAGCCGAAACCATCAAAGCCATCAAGAAGGCCGTACCCCTGAACGATCAGACGCTGCTGGCTGAACTTTACAAACTCATGGCTGAGCTTACCGCAGACGAACCGCTGCGATCTGCCATCTACGATACAAAATCTATAGACATTCTTTCAAAAAGAGACCGGGCGGAAGACTTTTATCTTCCGGAAGACTATGCCCTTCTGGCCTATACCTTCTATGAGGCTGAGGACTGGAAAGATGCCATAAAATACGGCAACATGTTTCTGGATATTTCAACCGGCGACACCTCAGAAAACGTAATACTCGACCGGCTTGCGGTAAGCGAGCTGGTTGGAACCTCATACATGGAAACCAACCAGTGGGACAGTTGCTCGGCGATGTTTGAAAACATTCTGAATTTCAATGCAGACAGCACCCTTAGCTTTTCGGAAGAAACAATGTCCGACCTTGCAGACCTGAAAGACATCGCTGAGGGAAAATATGGACTGGTACAGGCTAAATGGCAGCAGTTTGCACCTGCAAGACAAAAGACAGAAAAGTACCTCAAAAACTCCCTCGGCAGCAAAGACACTTCGGGAATCATATATGCATATCTGAGTTCAAGCATGATAAATTCCGGAGAAGGAGATGTCAAAAAGGCTGTCTCTGACCTCAAACAGGCCCGCCGATATGCCACCACAAAAAGATTTCCACGCCTGCAGACAAAAATCTACGACCAGCTGGTAAAAGCCTTTGAAGACCTTGGGCAGGAAGACAGCGCCTCTGTTTGCAAAAGAAAGCTCCAGCTTCTGGAAGAAAAAATATCCACATCCAAGCAGAACATAGAACTGCTCAAGACCAAGACCGAACACGAACTGCTCCAGATTCAGAACGACATAGACACAGCCCATCATGAAAAAGTTTCCAAACGGAGTTGGACCTGGCTGGTTCTTCTGATAGTTATCCTTATTGCAATAATAGCATTTATGATGGCCGGAAGACGAGCCTTCAGAATAAGGATACATAAAAGGATAGTCCGCCAACACGAACGCACCGTTCTTGAAAAAGAAAAGAAGAACATAGAAATGATGACCGCAAGCCTCAGGCAAAGCGGAATGCTGGAAGAAGACGGCAGCCCTAAAAAACTTTCGGACGAAGATACATGGAATGCCTTCCGCCAAAAGTTTACCACCCTGCACCCCGATTTCTTTGACCGCCTCAACAAGGCTTTGGGCAGGAAAGCTACCCCTACTTACGAAAAAGTCTCTGTCCTGATACGCCTCGGTCTGGACAATGCAGACATAGCTAAAGTCCTTGATATCAATAAAGACTCCGTAGGGCGCACAAGGCGCAGAATCCGTGAACTGGCCGGGTGTCAGACTCAGGAGGAACTCCGCGATTTGATTTCAGGATTTTGAGTAAAAAAAAGACCAATTGCAGAGAACCTGCAATTGGCCAAAAAAACATAGTATGAAAACGATCTTGTGTCGTGGTCGGGGTACTCCGACTCGAACGGAGGACCCCCTGCTCCCAAAGCAGGTGCGCTAAGCCAACTGCGCCACACCCCGATAAATCCTGTTCGAGCACACAAAAGTACTACTTATTTTTGAAAATGCAAATTTTTTTGCACCTAAATTTTTTCCAGCAAACTCTTCATGGACACCTTCTTTTCAACTATGGAATGAAGTTCTGAAACGGGAACTCTTTCCTGGGCCATGGTGTCGCGGTCTCTTAGGGTAACCCTTCCGTCTGTAAGAGAATCAAAGTCTATTGTCACACAAAAAGGTGTACCTATTGCATCCTGACGGCGGTAACGCCTTCCGATGGTATCTTTCTCCTCATACTGACAGTTAAAGTCGTACTTGAGGTCATTCATTATACTCTGCGCAAGATTAGTGAGTTCTTCCTTCTTTACGAGAGGCAGAACGGCAACCTTTACCGGAGAGAGTGCCGGATGGAAACGCATAACAACCCGTTCTTCTCCGTTATCCAGCTTTTCCTGCCGGTAGGCTGCGCTCAGAACCGCCAGAACGGTACGATCTACACCTATTGAAGTTTCTATGACATAAGGCACATAGCTGGCATTGGTTTCCGGGTCAAAGTACTGAATCTTTCTTCCGCTGAACTCCTGATGACGTCCAAGGTCAAAATCGGTTCTGGAGTGGATACCTTCCAGCTCCTTGAATCCGAACGGGAAGTTGAACTCAATGTCGGTTGCGGCATTTGCATAGTGGGCCAGCTTTTCATGATCGTGGAAGCGGTAGTTTTCTTCTCCCATTCCTATGGCAAGATGCCAGGAGAGCCTCTTCTGCTTCCAATGGCGGAACCATTCCAGTTCCTGGCCCGGACGTACGAAGAACTGCATCTCCATCTGCTCGAACTCTCTCATTCTGAAGATGAACTGGCGGGCTACTATCTCATTTCGGAAGGCCTTTCCTATCTGGGCTATTCCAAACGGAATCTTCATACGTCCGCTCTTCTGGACATTGAGGAAATTCACAAAGATTCCCTGAGCTGTCTCCGGGCGCAGATACAGGGTTCCGTCTTCTCCGGAAATGTTTCCAAGCTGGGTTGAGAACATGAGGTTGAACTGCCTGACATCAGTCCAGTTTCTGGTTCCGGATATGGGGTCAACTATTTCGCAGTCTATGATTATCTGCCTGAGACCTGCCAAGTCGTTATCGTTGAGAGCCTTGGCCATGCGCTGCCTAACCTCCTCAGCTTTCTTTTCTTCTCTGAGGACATTGGGGTTGGTTGCACGGAACTGAGCCTCGTCAAAACTGTCGCCGAACCTCTTCCTCCCCTTTGCCACTTCCTTGTCTATCTTTGCCTCAATCTTGGCTATATAGTCTTCTATCAGGACATCGGCCCTGTAACGCTTCTTGGAATCTTTGTTGTCTATCAGCGGATCGTTGAAAGCATCTACATGACCGGAGGCCTTCCATATCTTCGGGTGCATGAATATGCAGGAATCAATACCAACGATGTTTTCGTTGAGCTTGACCATAGAATCCCACCAATATTTCTTGATATTGTTCTTGAGTTCGCTCCCCATCTGACCGTAATCATACACTGCGCTCAGTCCGTCATAAATTTCGCTGGAAGGAAATATAAATCCATACTCCTTGGTATGAGAAATCAAATTCTTGAAAATTTCTTCTTGTGTCATATCTGTTCTATTTTTAATTTTCGCCTTTTGTCATAACCCGAGTTTCTTCAGAAGCGGCTTTACAAATCCTCTGGTCTCAATCTGCGGGTGAGGAAGTATTAAACTCTCCGTATTGCTCTTGATTTCAACCCATTCGGTGTTTTTGTCCGCCATCCTGTCCGCCACCTTGTCCGCCCTTTGTTTTTCAAAGACCTGCAATATGTCTATATCCAGGGTTCTGCTCTGATAGACCTCTCCCTTAACCTTGTATGTCCGCATGCGTCCGAACAGCCTTTCTATCCTCTGCGTCTGCAAAAGAACCTGCTGAGGACTCAGGGCGGTTTGGCAGACAAGTACCTGATTGGAGAAGGAAGGCACCGGCTTTACCTCTCCGTTTTCGTCCAGCTGCTTTTCAAACGGCCCGCAAGGTTCGGTTTCCACAATCTCCGTAGCATTCACCGCATCCTGCAGAGTATCTACCTCCAGATAGTCCGGCAAAAGTGCATCCACTATCTCCTTGCCGGCCTCTTCTATAATTTGCTTCGGACATAAATTCCCCAACGGAAGATTACTGCCCAGCAATAGGACCACTTTATATAACGTACTGTCTTTCATTACATAAGCCCTAATTCAAGCCGCGCCTCTTCGGTCATGCGGCTTTCGTCCCATTCGGGTTCAAAAGTAAGTTCTATCTGCACTCCGGCAACTCCCGGAGCCTCGCTTACGGCATTGTTGACATCGTTTACAACATCATCGGCCAGAGGGCATGTTGGAGACGTCATAGTCATCTTGATGTAAACATTTCCATCGTCCCCCACCTTGATTTCATATACAAGCCCAAGGTCGTAGATGTTAACCGGAATCTCTGGATCGTAAACCTGCTTGAGAGCCCTGATTACATTCTTCTGGACTTCCTCTACGGGATAGGTCTTTTCTTGTGGCTCTTTGCTTTGCTCTTCCTGTATTTCTTTGAACGCCAGAGCATAAAGCTTTATCTGCTTAAGCATCGATACCAGACCGTTGGCTCTGGTGGGAGAAAGATTGCTGCGGAGCCCTATCCGGTCTATGAACTCAACATCGGAGTCCAGGATTTCCTGCGGAGTATGTCCGTTGTAAACTCTGATGAGAAGCGATATGATGCCCTTGGTTATTATGGCATCGCTGTCGGCAGAAAAATACAGTTTTCCGTCCTCCTGACTGCAGGATAGCCAAACGCGGCTCTGACATCCTTTGATAAGGTTCTCCTCCGTCTTCTTTGCTTCATCTATTACTGGCATTGACTTTCCCAAGTCTATGATATACTGGTACTTGTCCATCCAGTCTTCAAATACGGAAAACTCTTCTACAATCTGCTGCTGGGTTTCTTTTACCGTCATATTATTTCTGTCCGCTTTATGGTAATTCAAAAAAAATGTTTGTCTGTGCCTTACTGTCAAAAGAGCATGGCCCTTGCCCGCTCAAGACATTCCGTAAATATCTTAGCTTCTTCCAGCGTGTTGTAGGGAGCAAAGGATGCTCTCAGGGCAGATGTGGCCCCGAAGCTGTTCAGCAAAGGCTCGGCACACATGAGCCCGGACCTTACTGCAACGCCCATTTTATCAAGCAGTTGGGCTAAATCACCTGCATTAATGCTTTTAATATTGAAAGTGAATATCGGAGCCTTGACGTCAAGCCCTACGCCACGGGCGGATGATGAAGGAGTTCCGTAGAGCTCAATGCCTCTGTCCGATGTAAGATAATCTGTCATAAAAGACTTTATATCTTCTTCTTCTTGCTTTAATGCCTGTGCGGTTTCTCCAGTTGCAAGCCATTGGGCAAACTCTATGGCTGGCTTCAGTGCTGCCGCCCCTGTAAAATTGGGGGTTCCGGCCTCAAACTTGAGCGGAAGGGGTGCATAAGTGGTCTTCTGGTAGGTAACCGTTTCTACCATATCGCCGCCGCCCATGTAAGGAGGCATGGCTTCCAGGTATTCTTTCTTTCCGTAAAGAACCCCTACTCCGGTTGCTCCATAGATTTTATGTGCTGAAAAAGCATAAAAATCGCAGTCCATCTTCCGGACGTCAACCTTGGAGTGGACTATTCCCTGAGCGCCGTCCACCAGAACCGGAATGCCCTTTGCGTGAGCTGCAGCTATGATCTTTCCCACGGGATTGTTCAGCCCTGTGATGTTGGATATCTGGGTAAGGGCCAATATCCTGACCTCCGGAGTAAGCAGACTGTCAAGACTTTCCAGATCCAGAGCCCCGCTTCTTCCGCTTCCTGTAAGTACATCCGTAGGCAGAACCCTTACCATGGCCCCCACTCTTTCCGCCGCCAACTGCCATGGAACAATGTTGGAATGATGCGAATCGGCTTCTATGACTATTACATCGCCCTTGCCCACAAACTTTTTGCAGAAAGAATATGCCACAAGATTTATGGAAGCTGTTGTTCCCGATGTAAATATGACATTCTCCCTAAACGGGGCGTTCAGAAAGCTGCGAACGGTTTCCCTTGCATCTTCGTAAGCTTCTGTGGATCTGTCAGAAAGCTCATACATTGCCCTGTGTACGTTGGCGTTGCGCCAGACGAAAGTATCGCTGAGGAAATCCAGAACCTGCCGCGGCTTCTGTGTGGTGGCCGCATTGTCCAGATATATCAGAGGTTTTCCGCTCATCTTTTGGGAGAGGGCGGGTATCTGTTCTCTGACAGATGAAATGATATTGTTCCTTCGGCTGCTCATGCAAGGGACAAAAATACAATCTTTTGCCCGAGAATGGGCTTGATTGTGGGGATTTTTAGATTTAAAGTCTTAAATTTGCTCAATCAGCTCCAACGGGCATATAAAACATATCAACATGTACGACTACATAAAAGGCTTACTCATAGAAACAACTCCTACCCAGGCCGTAGTAGAAGCCGCTGGCATAGGCTACAGGCTGGAGATTTCGCTCCAGACGTTTACCGACATCCAAAACAGCAAGGAGGTTAAACTCTATATCTATTACTATGTAAAAGAGGATGTTGCACTATGGTACGGCTTTGCAAGCAAGGAGGAGAGGGCCATGTTCATGCTCCTGATCAACGTAAACGGCGTAGGCCCCAACACCGCAAGAATGGTGCTCTCCAGCCTAAGCACAGCCGAACTCAAGACGGCCATAGTTTCCGACGATGTAAATAAAATCAAGGCCGTCAAAGGAATAGGTCTTAAGACCGCCCAAAAGATCATCATAGAACTCAAGGACAAGGTAGCTAAGGGCGCAGATGCATCTACCCTTCCACTGGGAGCAATGGTAAAGGATCCTGTGGCCGAGGAAGCTCTCGGTGCCCTCATGATGCTCGGCTTCAGCAAGCAGGCCTCCGAAAAGGTGATAGGGGACATCCTCCGCCAAAACAGCGGCTCAAATGTAGAAACCATAATCAAGCTTGCCCTCAAACGGCTATGAGCCAAAACAACAAGACATGGAAGTCAGACAGAACTCTCTAAGAGCCTGGTTTTTAGCAGCCCGTCCGAAAACTCTGTTCGGTGCCGTTTCGCCGGTTTTGGTAGGGGCTGCCCTGGCTTGGGCTACACTGGCCGCACTGGGCCAAGGAACCACACGGTGGATTGTTCCGAGCCTGCTCTGTGCCGTCTTTGCCCTTGTAATGCAGATAGATGCAAACTTTATCAACGATTATTTCGACTTCATCCGCGGGGCCGATTCCGAAGAACGGCTTGGCCCTGAACGCGCCTGCACCAAAGGCTGGATAAGCCCAAGGGCAATGAAGAGGGGAATAGCCATTACATCCACACTGGCATTCATAACAGGCCTTCCACTAATCTTTTACGGAGGCTATGCCATGCTTGCGGTAGGGCTTCTTTGCATCCTCGGAGCCTTTCTTTACACTACAAAATTTTCATATACGGCCCTCGGCGATACCATGGTGGTGCTGTACTTCGGAATTGTTCCGGTGTTTTTTACATGGTTTACTTCAACCTGGCTGTTCTGCAATATAACAGCATATTATTTTCTCATGGGTGCCCTTGCTCTTATTGCTGGTTTTGCGGTTGGGTTTATTGTAGATAATCTTTTGATTGTCAATAATTATCGCGATAGGGAACTGGATGCCAGAAACGGCAAGAGAACTCTTGTTGTAAGGCTCGGCGCCAAGGCTGCCGAATGGCTGTATCTGATTAACGGATGCGTAGCCACCATAGGTGCAATGATTGTCGGCGGCTGGCTTGCCAGGGGAGTGGCCCTCAAATCCGAAGCCAATCTATGGGCATTCCCGTTCCATCTTGTACTGCCGCTTCTTTTCCTGCCGTTTCTTTTTAAGGTTCACCGCAAAATGGTAGAATTAAATCACGGAAGAGAGCTCAACTCCATACTCGGGAAAACATCGAGGAATATATTGATATTCAGTCTATTATTTGTTGTTTTGATTGTGGTTGAAGTGCTGCCGGTTTGGTACAATGGCTGAGATTTCATAAATTCGCCTTCCGCTTGAATTCATTTAATTTTAATATAAACACAAAAATCAATTTATAAAATGAACATTCCTTCAAATCTCAAGTACTCGAACGATCACGAATGGGTGAGCGTAGAGGGTAACATTGCAACCGTAGGTATTACGGACTTTGCCCAGAGCGAACTGGGAGACATCGTATTCCTCGATATCACATGCGAGGGCGAAACCCTTGCAGCCGGCGAGCAGTTTGGCAGCATAGAGGCTGTAAAAACAGTTGCAGACGCCCTGATGCCGGTAGGCGGAAAGGTAATTGAAATCAACCCCGAGCTGGAGGCTGCACCCGAAAGCGTAAACAAGGATCCTTACGGAGCCGGCTGGCTTATCAAGGTGGAAATGACAGACCCTGCCGAGCTCGACACTCTGCTCGATGCCGCAGCTTACGAAGCCATCTGTAAGTAACCAATGAAACAACGTTCCTTCGGTTCGGACAACCACTCCGGAGTTCATCCTCTCATACTCAAGGCAATTGAACGCGCAAACGAAGGCTATTGCTTTGGCTATGGAGAAGATGACTACACAGAGAGCGTACTTTCGGAAATAGAAACCCTTCTTGGCGGAAACTGCAAAGCCCTGTTTGTCCTAAACGGAACGGGGGCCAATGTGGTTTCCCTGGCTTCTTTTCTCAAACCATTCAGCACCGTCTTAGCCCCGTCCTGCGCCCATATCATAGAGGACGAATGCGGCGCGGTAGAAAGATTTTCGTCTTGCCGCATTACGGCTCTGCCTCAGGAGGGCGGAAAGGTCAGGCCGGAAACCGTAAAGGAATTCCTCAGGTTCGGAGACCAGCACAAGGTCCAGCCCATCATACTTTCAATATCCCAGCCAACCGAGTTCGAAACCCTTTACTCCGTAGAGGAAATACGGGCTCTGGCAGACCTGATGCATTCATCCGGCGGATATATCCATGTAGATGGCTCCAGGATATCCAACGCCGCCGCCGCAATGAACCTTTCCGTAAAGCAGCTCACCGCAGACCTGGGCGTAGATGTCCTGAGTTTCGGAGGAACCAAAAACGGAATGCTGATAGGGGAGGCCGTTGTGGTTTTTGACCTGAAGAAAAACAAGGAAATGGCCCAAAACCTTGCCTACATCCGCAAGCAAGCTACCCAGCTTTATTCCAAGAACCGCTTCATAGCAGCCCAGTTTGAGGAATACCTCAAAGACGGTCTCTACCTGAAAATGGCCGCTCATTCCAACTCTATGGCCAAATATCTGGAAAGCCGCCTGAGAGCTTCCTCCGCTATGCAGAAAGGCGTGTATTTTACCCAAAACGTAGATACCAACGGAGTTTATATTTCGCTTGCTCCGCTCTCTGACGGGCAGCTGGAAACCCTGCGGCAGAAATACATCTTCTATGTCTGGAGAGAAAACATCAAGGAAGTCCGCCTGATGTGTTCGTTCCGCACAACAACCGAAGACATAGACTGCTTTGTAGAAGATTTGGAGAAAATACTCGGATAAATAAGGCAGAAAAAGCCCGTATTTGCCAAAATCGCCCGAAATTCGGGCGATTTTTGTTTCAGTAAGGAAAACACCTGGACGGAAGACCGAACGCTAAAAAACAGGCCCGTTTTTTATGGGCCTTTCTTTTGAGGTTCCACGAGGAACATTTTGCGCCTAATAAGATATATTTCAAATCATTAAGCATATTTATATAAAGCAATACTTTAGCCGTTCGGCGGCGTTCAAAGCCATGAAACTAGATTTCTTAAGCTGATTATTTTAATATGAAGTATTACTTTATATAAACATCTTTAATAGTCTGTTTAATAAAGAATTTTAGACGTTTATTAAAATGATTGCATCGGATAAATTACCGGCCAAAATAGACTAAAAGAACCGAAATATCGGCAGGAGAAACTCCAGAAATTCTTGAAGCCTGGGCAATGGTCTGCGGTTTATACCTCATGAGCTTCTGCCGTCCTTCGTAGGAAAGCGATGTAACTTTCATAAAATCAAAACCTTGTGGTATTTTAAGACTCTCCAGGCGCAGGAGTCTGTCGGCGGCAACCTGCTCCCTAAGTATATATCCTCTGTATTTTACCGCTGTTTCTGAACCGGCAAGAATCTGAGCCGTAAGATAACTGTTTCCGGAAGCGTCCAAATTAAACCCGGATGGACGGTAGGGGAATTTAAGTCCATATACGGCATCGGTCTGAGGATGATCCTCAGCTACCTTGCCGGCTACCTCCTTTATTATTGTTCCGCGTGGAACAATGCCGAGGAGCGGGCTCAGAGCCACATCCGGACGCATGAGAAGGGCCGAAGCCTTCTTGCTTTCATTCAGAGTCAAACTGGATATTCCGGCAGCATTGAACGAGGATGCAGTTACTGTATCCTCATCCAGAATAGAAATAATCCGGTCCTCGGCAGAGTATTTGTCTTGCATCAATTTCAGGCGGTCCTCTGTTGCAAGGCCTATTCTGTAGCCTGTTTCCGTAAGACGGCGGTCGGCATTATCCTGGCGGAGAAGTATCCGGAATTCAGCCCGGGAAGTAAACATCCGGTAGGGCTCATCTACGCCCTTTGTAATAAGATCATCTATGAGTACTCCAATATAGCTTTGGTTCCGTTTAAGGATAAGAGGCTCTTGCTTTCTGAGAGAGAGCGTGGCGTTGATTCCGGACATCAGCCCTTGAGCCGCAGCTTCTTCGTATCCGGTTGTTCCGTTCACCTGTCCGGCAAAATAGAAGCCTGAAATAAACTTAGACTCCAGTGTATGCCAAAGCTGGGTAGGCGGAAAATAGTCATATTCTACCGCATAAGCCGGGCGGAAAACTTCGCACTCCTGTAACCCGTCAATCTGATGAAGGGCCTTCATCTGAACATCCATAGGAAGCGAAGACGAAAACCCTTGTAGATAGTATTCGTTTGTATTCCACCCTTCAGGTTCCAAAAACAGAAGGTGCTGATCTTTGTCGGAAAATGTACGGAGCTTGTCTTCTATGCTGGGGCAATATCGGGGACCTATACCGGAAATCATGCCAGTAAAAAGAGGGGAGTCTTTGAAACCCTTGCGGAGCTGGGCATGAACCTTAGGGTTAGTATGTACAAGGTAGCAGCATTTCTGACTTACATTGGCCTGAACAGAAGAAGGAGTATTCAAAAACGAAAAGCGAGCGGGATTTTCATCGCCGTTCTGAACTTCCAGACGAGAAATGTCAACTGATCTTATGTCAATCCTGGGCGGCGTTCCGGTTTTCATACGGGCACTCACAATGCCGTATTTGGCCAAAGCTTCCGTAAGTCCCGATGAAGAAGGTTCGCCAATTCTTCCTCCCTCGGAAGAATTGCGGCCAATGAACAGCCGCCCGTTCAGGAAAGTTCCGGCTGTAAGTATGACCTTGGAAGCCGTAAACTCTGCACCCAGCGAAGTTGTAACGCCTCTGACGGAATAACTGTAACCCTTGACCGGCTTTTTATACTCAGCGATATTGAAGCCGGTAACTTCGTCCTGCCAGATGTGAAGGTTGGGTGTATGTTCCAAAAGGTAACGCCAGTTGAGTATGAAATACTGGCGGTCGCACTGAGCTCTTGGACTCCAGACCGCAGGGCCTTTTGAGCCGTTGAGCATACGGAACTGTATGGTGGAGGCGTCCGTAACCAGCCCCATTCCTCCCCCCAACGCATCTATCTCCCTGACTATCTGACCTTTAGCAATTCCCCCGACGGCCGGATTACAGGACATCTGGGCTATCTTGTTCATATCCATAGTAATGAGCAAGGTTTCCGACCCCATACGGGCCGCTGCAAAAGCCGCCTCGCATCCGGCATGTCCGCCGCCTATTACTATTACATCGTATTTCTTTACCATCTATCGCTGAGATAATTAAGCGTTCAATTATTATATCCTATGGATACTCTGCCGTAATCAAAATCCGAAAGCAGTTTTTCTAGACTCAGGTTCTCTGCCCGCCGCATCTTTCTTTGCTTATAGGGTGTGGTGTCGTCTTCGCCGCTGAGATGCAAGAGTCCGTGTACCATAACCCTCATCAGTTCGCACACAAAAGCCGGACTGAATTTCTGCCTGTAGGTTTTTGAGTTTGCGCAGACCGTATCCAGACTTATGAACAGATCTCCGCTTACGATGTTGCCCTGGCAATAGTCAAAGGTTATGATATCCGTATAATAATCGTGACCCAAAGAAGACTTGTTGAGAGAGAGTATGTAGCTGTCGGAGCAAAAGATTATGTTCACTTCGCCCAAGACATATCCTCTTTCTTCCACGATGGCCTTCAGCCATTGTCTGATTATGGTCTTGCCTTTAAGGCCGCTGTGGAGATCCTGATCTGTAAAATGTAACATTGATATTTTATTGATATTGATGTTTTGCCTGTGGCTGAGTAAAAAATTAACTTTGTAAGCACAAATTTAAAAAAAAGAGTTTATGGCAAAAGTATCTGTAATAGGCGCCGGTAATGTTGGCGCATCATGCGTAGAGGCAATGCTTCATCTCAACTTCTGTTCAGAAATAGTCCTTCTGGATATCAAAGAAGGTATTTCTGAGGGAAAGGCAATGGATATGATGCAGGCTGCCAAGCAGTACGGAACAAACACAAAAATAACCGGAGTTACCAACGATTATTCAAAAACCGCTGACTCTGACGTAGTTATCATTACCTCTGGAGTTCCAAGGAAACCTGGTATGACAAGAGAGGAACTCATAGGTGTAAATTCCAAGATCGTTTCCGGCGTTACCGAGAGCGTTCTCAAATATTCTCCCAAGGCTGTGATTATGGTCATTGCAAATCCTATGGACCCTATGACATACCTCACACTCAAGAAGAACAATCTTCCAAAGAATCAGGTAGTAGGAATGGGCGGCCAGCTTGATTCAAGCCGTTTCACCTATTATCTTGCCCAGGCTCTCAATGTTCCGGTAAGCGATATCGAGTGCATGGTTATCGGCGGTCACGGCGACAAGACCATGATACCTCTCATCCGTTTTGCAACTTACAAGGGAATTCCTGTAACCAAGCTCCTCAGCAAAGAGCAGTGCGATAAAGTAGTTGCAGACACGATGGTAGGTGGCGCAACCCTTACCAAACTTCTGGGAACAAGCGCATGGTACGCTCCCGGCATGAGCGCAGCTACAATGGCCAAGTCAATTGTGATGAACGAAAGAAAGATGATACCTTGCTGCTGCTATCTGGAAGGTGAGTACGGAGAAAACGACCTCTGCATCGGTGTTCCTGCAATCGTAGGAAAGAACGGATGGGAAAAGATAGTGGAACTTGAACTTAACGACGAGGAAAAGGCTCTCTTCAAGGCCAGTGCAGATGCTACAAGAAATACTGCCAACGTACTTAAGGAACAGAATATTATCTAATAAAAACAAGCTATATGGAAATTAAAAAATCACCCAAAGCCAATCTTGAGAACAAGAAAAGTCTTTTTCTTGAGATAGGACTTGTACTTTCCCTCGCTCTCGTACTTGGACTGTTTGAGTGGACTACTCACGACAAGGAAGAGGTGATGTCACTTACAGGTCAGACGGTGGCTATCGAGGACGAGCAGGCCCCTATTACACAGGACACTCCTCCGCCACCACCAGAGCAGATCAAAGAGCCCGTCATGACAGAAGAGCTCCAGATTGTGGAAAATGACGTAAAGGTAGAAACCGACTTCATCAGTACGGACGACTCCGACCAGAAGATTGAAATCAAACCTTATGTAGAGGCTAAGCCGGTAGAAGAAGAAGTTGAGGTAGAGGAGACAATTCCTTTTGCAATCATCGAGGAAAAACCTATGTTCCAGGGTAAGGATGCAAACGAATTCACAAAGTGGGTTTACAGCAATATCGAATATCCTGAAATTGCAAGGGAAAACGGCATTTCCGGACGTGTTACCGTTGAGTTTATGATAGACAAAGACGGAAGCGTAAAGAACGTTAAGGTGCTCAGAGGCGTTGACTCATCTTTGGATCAGGCAGCCGTAAGAGTAATCCAGAAGTCTCCTAAATGGAGTCCTGGAAAGCAGAGAGGTAAACCTGCAAAGGTTAAATACACCTTCCCTATTATCTTCCAGTTGAAATAAGACTTTTTGGATGTATAAAAAACGCTGGCCAGACGGTCAGCGTTTTTTTATCATCTCTACAACCTTTTCTACGGGCAGGGCCTTGACCTCATAGCCGTTGAATCCTTTTGTGGTTTCGGCGGCAAAGAGGCTGTTCCAAAGGGCTTCGCAGGTAGCCTCCACCGTTGCGGCAAACAGAGGACCCATCTGATCGTTATCCAGAACCTTGAATGTATGGGCTTCTTCTCCTTCTATGAAGTTCTCCGGGCAGGCAGAAAAGGCTATTACATAGTCGCCGCTGCCGTTGGAGGCAAAGCTGCCGGTCTTGGCCAGAGCCATGAAGGCTCTCTTGGCCATTCTTTCCAGCTGACGGGCATCTACAGGGGCGTCCGTAGCTACAACTATCATACATGAGCCGTCGCCCTTCTTTGCTTCCTCTGTCTTGGCCTGGGCTTCTACGCTTTTCCGGTATGAATATTCGCCGAGGTTCTTACCAACTTCCACTCCGCAGATTTCCAAGATTCCGCCGTAGTTTGTCTGGACCAAAACTCCTATGGTGTAGCCTCCGAGGTTCTCCGGAAGTACTCTTGACGATGTTCCTATTCCGCCCTTCCAGCTGAAGCATATCGTACCTGTTCCGGCTCCGACGCAGCCTTCCTCTACCGGGCCGCCCTTGGCATCGGCTATGGCCTGGAGCACATGTTCCGGCTTTACATATCTGGCCCTTATGTTGTTGAGCGAACCGTCGTTGGTTTCGCCTACAACTCCGTTTACGCTCCTTACATTTTCGTTGCCGGGCTGACTGAGCGTGTAGGTAATAAGGCCGTCGAGAGCGGCGGCAATGCTGAGGGTGTTGGTAAGTATGATGGGAGTTTCTATGTTACCCAGTTCCTTTACCTGGCTGTATCCGGCAAGTTTTCCAAAACCGTTGCCCAAATAGATGGCTGCCGGAACCTTTTTGCGGAAGATATTTCCCTGATGAGGGAGTATGGCCGTAACGCCCGTACGCATATCTTCTTTCTGGTTGAGCGTAACATGACCCACGCTCACTCCTTTTACATCGGTAATTGCGTTAAATGTTCCGGTTTTGAAAATTCCGTAAGAAAGACCATAGTCTCTCATTCTTTTCTTCTGTGCAGAAGAGTCTGAAATACTGCCCATAACAAGTGCAAGCGTTAAAACAAAAAATAATGACCGTCTTACCATAATGTCCGAAAATCTATTGACAGAACAAATTTAAGAATCTGTTTTGAAAAATAAGTAACTTGCGCCGTCAATCAAGACGGAGATTTATGAAGGAGAAAGTAGAAAAGGCGGTGTTGATCAGCGCCGTTACACCGGACATTACAGAACTGCAGGCAAATGAATATCTCGACGAGTTGGAGTTTCTGGCTCTGACCGCATCCATAGAAGGCGTAAAAAGATTCCTCCAGAGAATCGACAGGCCCAATTCCAGCACCTATGTAGGAAAGGGCAAGCTTCAGGAAATCAAAGACTATATCGCTGAGAACGATATAAGACTGGCTGTGTTTGACGATGAACTTTCCGGTGCTCAGGTCAGAAACCTTGAAAAGGAACTCGGATGTTCAATTCTGGACCGTACCAGCCTCATTCTGGACATTTTTGCCATGAGGGCTCAGACCGCATATGCCAAAACTCAGGTTCAACTTGCCCGTTATCAGTACATTCTTCCAAGGCTTACGGGTATGTGGAGCCACTTGGAAAGGCAGAGGGGAGGAAGAGGAACCAGAGGCGGAGCAGGCGAAAAACAGCTGGAAACAGACCGCCGTATAGTAATGGACAAGATAAGCCAGCTCAAAGACCAGCTCAAGAAGATAGACCGCCAGATGGCCACCCAGCGCAGCAACCGCGGCAAGATGGTAAGAGTATCGCTCGTAGGCTACACCAACGTAGGAAAGAGCACCCTTATGAACCTTCTTTCCAAGAGCACCGTCTTTGCAGAAAACAAACTGTTTGCAACTCTCGATACCACAGTCCGGAAGGTTGTGATAGAGAACACTCCTTTCTTGCTCAGCGATACGGTTGGCTTCATAAGAAAACTTCCCACTCAGCTCGTGGAATCGTTCAAGAGCACGCTGGACGAAGTCCGTGAAGCCGACATTCTCCTCCATGTGGTAGATGTCAGCCACCCTAATTTTGAGGACCAGATAAAGGTTGTAAAGAAAACCCTGGAGGAAATAGGAGCTTCGTCAAAGCCCGTCTTCATGGTGTTCAACAAGACGGATGCCTACAGGTTCACTCCCAAGAGCGAGTTTGACCTCAGCGATGACCGCCCCGGAAACATATCGCTGAGACAGCTGGAGGAATCATGGATAGCAAAAGAAAATTCCCCCGCCATCTTCATATCCGCTAAGGAGAAGAGGGGTATCGACAAACTCCGAAACGACCTCTATAAGATGGTAGGGGAAATCATACGTGGCCGCTATCCTTTCACCGGCTTTCTGTGGCAGACCTTTGACGAGCTGGAGCCTGCCTGAGCATTTCTACTTTTTCAGATAACCTTTCAGGAATTCGCGGTTAAGTCTTGCAATGTGGCTTATAGTCACATGCTTAGGACATTCCATTTCGCAGGCTCTGGTGTTGGTGCAGTTTCCGAACCCGAGTTCGTCCATCTTGGCTATCATGTTGATTGCCCTTCTGGTGCTCTCTACCTTACCCTGAGGCAGCAGAGCCAGTGAACTTACTCTTGCTCCTATGAACAGCATTGCCGAACCGTTCTTGCAGGTAGCTACGCAGGCACCGCATCCTATGCAGCTGGCTGCGTCCATGCTTTCGTCTGCCTTTTCCTTTGGAATGAGAATGTTGTTTGCATCCTGTGCGCTTCCGGTACGTACATCTACAAATCCGCCGGCCTGCATAATCTTGTCAAGAGCACTGCGATCCACTACAAGGTCTTTGATTACCGGAAAAGCTGCACTTCTCCAAGGCTCTATTGTAATGGTGCTGCCGTCCTTGAACTTACGCATGAACAGCTGGCAGGTTGTAACCTCATTCTCAGGACCATGTGCACGGCCGTTGATATACAGCGAGCAAGCTCCGCATATACCTTCGCGGCAGTCATGGTCAAAGCTGATAGGAAGAGCCTTGCCCTCGGCCTTTGCCTGTTTGAGCTTTTCGCCCGAGCAAGCTTCGCCACCCTGGCATCCCTTGCTGAAAGCAACAGGATCAGAGTTCTGGTGAACCAGCTTGTCGTTGAGAATGTCCAGCATTTCCAGGAAAGAAGAATCCGGGCTTATGTTATCTATGTCATAAGTCTCAAAATGCCCCTTGGTCTTGGCATTTTTCTGTCTCCAAACTTTTATCTTGAATTTCATAGACTAGTCTTTATAATTTCTGGTTGCTACTTTAATTCCTTCATATACAAGAGGTTCTTTGTGAAGCTCAGGTATCTGGTCCTCTCCCTTGTACTCCCATGCAGAAACATACATGAAGTTTTCGTCATCGCGCTTTGCCTCACCCTCTTCGGTCTGCATTTCTTCTCTGAAGTGACCACCGCAGCTTTCTCTTCTGTTGAGAGCGTCGCGGGCCATAAGGTCTCCTATTTCAAAGAAGTCTGCAAGCCTCATGGCTTTCTCAAGTTCCTGATTGAACTCGCCGTTCTCTCCGGATACATATACGTCTTTCCAGAATTCTCCCTTGAGTTTTGCAATTTCAACGATGGCTTTCTTAAGGCCTTCTTCTGTACGGCCCATGCCTACATATTCCCACATGATGTTGCCCAAAGCCTTGTGGATTTCGTCCGGAGACTTCTTGCCTTTGATTGCAAACAACTTGGCAATACGCTCTTTGACAGCCTTTTCTGCCTGCTCAAACTCAGGGGCGTTGATGTCTGTCTTAGGCTCCTGAATCTTCTTTGCAAGATAGCCGCCGATGGTGTAAGGCAGAATGAAATATCCGTCTGCCAGACCCTGCATCAGAGCCGATGCTCCAAGGCGGTTTCCGCCATGGTCGGAGAAGTTTGCCTCTCCTATTGCAAACAAGCCGGGGATGGTTGTCTGAAGGTCATAATCAACCCAGAGGCCGCCCATCGTGTAGTGGATAGCCGGATAAATCATCATAGGCTCCTTGTATGCGTCAACGTCCGTAATTTCTTCATACATCTGGAAGAGGTTGCCGTAACGCTCGCGGATTTTGTCTTCGCCAAGACGCTCTATAGCTGTCTTGAAATCAAGGAATACGGCCTTTCCGGTTTCGTTTACGCCATAACCTGCATCGCATCTTTCCTTAGCAGCACGTGAAGCAATGTCGCGCGGAACAAGGTTTCCGAAAGCAGGATATCTTCTTTCCAGATAGTAGTCTCGGTCTTCCTCCGGAATCTGGGATGCTTTGATTTCTCCCTTGCGGAGTTTGAGCACGTCTTCCATCTTCTTCGGAACCCAGATTCTTCCGTCGTTACGCAGCGATTCGCTCATGAGAGTAAGCTTGCACTGCTGGGTTCCGTGTACCGGAATACATGTAGGGTGAATCTGTGCAAAGCAAGGATTTCCAAAATAGGCACCCTTCTTGTAGCACTGCCATGCGGCACTTCCGTTAGAGTTCATAGCGTTGGTGGAAAGGAAGTAAACGTTTCCGTAACCTCCTGTGGCTATGACAACTGCATGTGCTCCGAATCTTTCAATTTCTCCGGTAGCAATGTTACGCGCAATGATACCTTTTGCCTGGCCGTTGATTACTACAAGATCCAGCATCTCATGCCTTGGATAGCTCTTTACGCTTCCGTTTTTGATTTCTTTGTTCAACGATGCGTATGCACCCAGAAGCAGCTGCTGACCGGTCTGGCCCCTTGCGTAGAATGTACGGCTTACCTGAGCTCCTCCGAAGGAACGGTTTGCGAGCAGTCCGCCATATTCACGGGCAAAGGGAACGCCCTGGGCAACGCATTGGTCTATGATGAGGTTGCTCACCTCAGCAAGACGGTAAACGTTTGCCTCGCGGCTGCGGAAATCGCCTCCCTTTACCGTATCCACGAACAGACGGTAGATAGAGTCGTTGTCGTTCTGATAGTTCTTTGCAGCATTGATACCTCCCTGAGCTGCAATGGAATGAGCTCGTCTTGGAGAATCGCTGATGCAAAAGATTTTTACATTGTAACCCATCTCTCCCAGAGATGCGGCTGCAGAAGCTCCGGCAAGTCCGGTTCCCACAACTATGATTTCCAGCTTACGCTTGTTGGCGGGACTGACAACTTTGATTTCTGCCTTGCGCCTCTTCCATTTTTCCGACAGAGGACCGTCAGGAATATTGGATATAAGTTTTGTATCTGACATTTGTATTGTGTTAAGTATTTACGTTTTTCCAATCAACCTACAATTTTAACCACTTTTTCCATCATTTCAAAAGATTAAATCATTATATTTGGAGTGGTTTGGTAAAAAATTTGCTACAAACCGGCTTTGAAACATCATTCAGACAACGATAAATTAAAATAACAGCTTTATGAAAAAGTTTTTGACAATGACGGTTTGTCTTCTGGCGGCGGTACTGATATGCCTTCCGGCATACTCACAGAAGAAAAAAGAAACCAACAGGGAGAAAAAAGAAAGACTTGCTAAGATGGTCAATGAAGGAGCAACAAGGAAAGACATCTACATTTCCATTTTCAGATGCTTTAACAAGAACAACAACTTCAATTTCAATTTTCAGACAATCGGTTCCGGCTCCCAGACTTTCATAGATCTCTGCAAAGACCGCATTTCATGTACGTTGCCTTTTGAAGGTCTTGCCGAAAGCAAGTCCAGACAGGCTTACAGCAACACCACATCCGACTTCAGCATCATTGCCAACAACCAGATTACAACCATATTCGGAGGATGGCAGGAAAAGCAGAAGAGCTATATGTTCAAGTGCATATTCTGGAACAACGACTCCGACAGAGACCACCAGGCAATGCAGATTACCATGACCATCCAGATCTATCCTTCAGGCAAGGTCTATGCTATGGTAGAGGTTCCGGGGTTCGAGTCCATGTCCTATGAGGGAGAAGTGGTGGAAAGGCCTGAGGTAGAAAACACCAATCCTCTTACCGAATAGGCATCTGCATCATCCGGACAATATGAAATTCAGACGGTTATTTACTACAATAGCCTTGCTGTGCGTTGCGGCCGCCTGGCAGCAAGGCTTTTGCCAATATATGGAGTATGACAAGGACAATGCATTCAGCTCTTTCATGCCGCTTCCTAAAAGAGCTGTTATCTACGGTCTGTACGATGGGCAGAGTCCTTTCAAGGATTTCAAGATAGACAAGAATACCATTATCTTTTCCAATGTGCCTTTCATCGGCGATTATCTTGCGGAAAGAATAAATAATGTCATAGGCAAAAAAATCAAGGTCGTCTATGGAAGCTCTGTCCCGAAAAAATTGAAAAACAAAAACATCATCTGTCTTTTGGCATTGAAAGATACCTGTGCTTTTGACGGAAAAAACTACCAGGCAGAATATTACGATATCAAAATCGGAGACAATAGGATAGGGGTTGCAGCAAATGGATATTCAGGCATTTTCTGCGGAGTACAGACACTGCTTCAGCTCTTTCCGGCAACCGCCTATAACTTTGAAAACAAGTACTTTGTAAAATCGTTTGAAGTTCCTGCCGGAAGCATAAAAGACCATCCGGATTTTACTTACAGAGGTTTTGAGCTGGATGTTTCCAGAACCTGGCGGCCGGCCGAGGATGTTTACAAGGTTCTGGACTGGATGGCTTATCACAAACTGAACAAATTCCACTGGCATCTTACGGACGATCAGGGCTGGAGAATAGAAATCAAATCTCTTCCCCTGCTTACGGAAAAGGGAGCGTGGAGAGGACCGGATGAAGTTGTTCCTTCCGCCTTCGGGTCTGGCAACAAACGCTATGGAGGATATTATACTCAGCAGCAAATAAAGGACATAGTAAAGTATGCAGCCCAAAGGAACATAGAAGTGATACCGGAAATAGAAACTCCCGGACACAGCCATGCCGCAGCCGGCAGCTACCCCGAAATCCTCTGCGATTTTCCGGCCGATACATCGGTGAACAATACAGGTTACAGCAGAGAAATCTGGTGCGTTGCAAAAGAGCATAACTATGAAATCATAGAGATGATAATAAAGGAACTTTCCGAACTGTTTCCGTCGGGAATAATAAACATGGGAGGCGATGAGGTCAACCGCTTCAACTGGGAAAAATGCCCCGCCTGCCGCAGTCTGATGGAAAAAGAAGGAATGACCGGATCTGAACAGCTTCACGGATATTTTGTTTCCAGGGTAAATGACATAGCCGGAAAGTACGGAAAGAAGATTGCCGGATGGGAAGAAATAATGCAGGCAGACAACATAAAAGACAATGCCCTGATCTATGTCTGGCACAGCAAGAAATGGGGTCCGCAGGCTGTGGGTAACGGATTTGACTGCATAATGCAGGCCGCCGAATTTGTATATCTGGACATGCAGCAATCCAAGATGGAAAGAGGTCATAACTGGGCCAGAATCATTCCTTTAGATGTTATGTATTCATACGATCCCATAGGGCTTGCAGCAGCCGGAAAGGACGGAAAGCCTGATCAGGCAAATCTTCCGCTGGCAAAAAAGCATGTAAAAGGAGTGCAGGCAGGTCTTTGGGGAGAACTCGGCAACCGGCCGGACAATTTTACGGAGTACCAGATGTTTCCAAGGCTCTGCGCACTCTCTGAAACTGCATGGGGTACAAGCCGCACAATTGCAGACAGCACTGACAATTACAGATATTTTTATGACAGGCTCACTCAGGCACATTTCAAAAGGCTCCAGAACATGGGAATAAGGTTCAGGGTGCCTTATCCCGAAGTAAAGGCCGAACCTGTAGCCATAACAAAACTGGATGTGCTCAGACAAGGTTCCAATCTCAGACCTTATAAGATAAGCGTAACCGAACCGTTTGAAGGAGCCCAGGTAAGATATGCCATAGTTGCTCCTTACACCGCGGTTGGAAACATAAGAGGCCAGAAAGATACAACAGACTATAAATACATTTACACAGAGCCTATAATTACCGAAAACATAGCAAATTACAGGTTTGCAACATTTGTTTCGGACACTCTCCATTCCGTAGGTGTGGCCGTATCGAACATGCCGCTGCAGAAACATTACATAGAGGCTCCGCTGACTATCCAGACCAATATGCGATGCTCGGAAAAGAATCTGAGCATACTCAAAGAATACAAGAAGAATGCTTATTGCAGGTTTGAAGGCAGGGCAAAGGCAGGAGACTATATAACCTTTACTTTTGACCAGCCCGTAAAATGCTCTGTAATAGACATTCTTACAGGAAGATCCAACGTAGATTTCTACGGCCTTACGGAAGGCTATGCAGAATATTCCGAAGACGGAGTAAACTACAAAGGAAAAACCGAGGTTGACTGCAGCCGCATAGTGCTCACTCCGAATACCACTGTAAAGAGTGTGAGAATTACCGTAACAGGAGAAAGCGACGGCCAGAATTTCTTCCTAACGCCGCTTGTAATTTACTAGAACACAGACTCCGGATTATTTTATGAGCCCTTCGTAGGCTTCTGTAAGTATCTGATCTGCTTTGTTATTGAACAGAGTAAGCTCCTTGCGGTCCAACTCTCCTCTTCTCAGGCTGCCTATTACAGTTTCAGACTCAGCGATAATCTTATCCTCAGATATTTTAAGCTGCTGGGCATAGCCCGTATTTTCATTGTTGTAGAGAAGTGAAAAATGGAAATACTTGCTCCCGTTGCCTCTGGTTATGGGAAATATTTCTTCCTTGAGATTGAGTACATAATCGCAGACCTTGCAGTTGTTTTTCTTCTTTTCAGAAGAGCCTTTTGCAAGAACGGAAGGAATCATTTCCGGATATTTCATAAATACCGGAACCATAATGGCAAGAGGGCCGTAACCCATTCCGCACCAGTATATTGTGTTGGATGGATCTTCATCCTGCCTTACTCCCTGAAATATGGATACGGCACTGGTGGATTTTCTGGGAATGAAGTCCTGATCTATAAACCAACCGTCTGTATTTGAGGCTATGTCTGAATTTCTTAGATCGGCCTTGAGAATGGAATGATAGAAAGACCTTGAAAGATTTTCCATTATCCAGTCTGCAGAAAATTTAACGCCTGCACTGTATGCTTTTTCAACGATGTCGGTTGCATTGCCCCATCTTACATAGCCCATTCCCTTGTCTTTCCTTCCGCTGCGCGAATAGTTTGTCCAAATGAGATAACCTTCAGGAGCAACTGAAGAATCATTGGCATCGAACTTTGTCCATGTTCTTGTATTTACCTCATAGTAAGCAGCTCCGCCTTCTGCATCAATTACTCCAAAGTTTGCCTCTACGGCAAGAGGTTTCCTTATGGTATCCAAAAGATTTTCAAAATCCTTGAGAGTGCGGCAAAGACCCAGTGCCTTGAACATGAGTTCTCCTTCTCCGTCCTGCAGGTCTTTTTCATCCGCAATTGCAAGATTGTATGAAGCGGTGTTCATTATGCAGAATCCGGCAACATTGCTTCCGGCCCATACTTCTCCGCCTCTGGACGGAGAATTTACCAGACCCACAAAACCATAAGTCTTTCCCTGAAAGAATTCCAGACGGTTGTTGAGTTCTCCGGTATCGCGGTTTTTCCACATCAGGGGTCTGCCGTCCTTCGTGCATTTTCCTGTAAATATGGCCGATGTACAGGCAAAAGCCGCAGCAGACAGAGTCATAGCCAGAATTAAGGCAAAGATTTTTTTCATGATATGATATGGTGCTAAACGTTTTCAGAAAAGGGTATAATCGTTATTGTATCGCGATATTCCCAAATGCTTGTATGTAAGGTCTGTAACCTCTCTTCCACGGGGCGTGCGGCGGATGAATCCTTCCTGAATGAGGAAAGGCTCATACACTTCTTCTATGGTTCCGGCATCTTCTCCAACCGCCGTGGCAATTGTGGTAAGGCCAACCGGACCTCCCTTGAACTTTGAAATTATGGTGGAAAGTATCTTGTTGTCCATCATATCCAGCCCGCGGCGGTCTATGTTGAGGGCATCCAGAGAATATTTTGTAATAGGAAGGTCAACATCGCCGTTTCCTTTCACCTGGGCAAAGTCTCTGACCCTTCTGAGAAGGGAGTTGGCTATACGCGGAGTTCCGCGGCTGCGGCAGGCTATTTCCTTGGAAGCCTGATCGTCTATGTCTATGTCCAGAATACCTGCTGACCGCTTGATTATCTTTTGCAGAGTTTCCGTATTGTAATATTCAAGATGACAGTTTATTCCGAACCTGGCCCTAAGAGGCGAAGACAGCAGTCCGCTCCTTGTTGTAGCTCCTACGAGCGTAAACGGATTGAGGGTTATCTGAACACTTCTTGCTCCGGGCCCCTTGTCTATCATTATATCTATGCGGAAGTCTTCCATCGCTGAGTAAAGATATTCCTCAACAATTTTAGGAAGGCGGTGGATTTCGTCTATGAAAAGCACATCTCCGGTTTCAAGAGATGTAAGCAGTCCTGCAAGGTCTCCGGGCTTGTCCAAAATAGGGCCGGACGTAACCTTCATATCCACGCCCATTTCGTTGGCTATGATATTGGCCAGCGTGGTCTTTCCCAGACCCGGAGGCCCGAACAGCAAGGTATGGTCCAGGGCCTCGCCCCTCATCTTTGCAGCTTTTACAAACACCTTCAGATTTTCCACCACCTTGTCCTGACCGGAAAAATCGCCGAACTCCTTTGGCCTTACCAAGGTTTCCAGTTCGCGGTCCGACGTGGGTTCAGTTTCTCTGGGGTTGAATTTTTCTATTTCATTACCGTCTGTAATCATACAATATTGTCTTCGGGAGTTAAAGATACTTCATTTGTTGTCAACTCCATATAACCATTATTTATTTTTTATAAAGATTTTTGTTTGTGATAATAGGCTGTGGAAATTGTTAATAACTTTGAAAAAGCCTGTTTTAGATATCTGTGAGCCAGTTTTTGTAATTTTCTTGATGTTGAAAAACATGATGTTAACTTGTTATGAAATGCCGTGTTTTGAACAGAGTGAGTTATTCAAAATCATTTCAACAAAGTTATCAACAGGTTTAACAACATATTTTTTAACTTTGACGCCCGAATGGGAAAGACGGAAGAAATACTGTCGGTATTCTCACAGTTGGAAGCGTCAAAGAAGCTTTCTTTATTCGCCGATGAAAACAAGAGCGGTTCATCGGCCGTAATAAAAGGACTTTTTGGTTCTTCCAAAGGGTATTTTTTGTCTTCTGTCATCAGGAACTCTTCTTCCGGGCACATACACATTGTAGTAAAAGACAGCAAGGAGGCTGCTGAGTATTTCTGCAACGACCTTTATCCTTTACTCGGCGATGATGTCCTTTTCTTTCCTTCTTCCACGTCGTCCTCGTCAAAGATAATATCAATAAAAGATTCCTCCAACAAGGTTCACCGAACCATGGTCTTAAGCTCTTTAAACTCTTTTGATACCAGTAGGAAAAACATTGTGATAGTTACCTGGACCGATGCCGTAAAGGAACTGACAGTCAGAAAGGAAGCTGTTACAAAGAGCATTCTTGCCATAAGAAGCGGAGATGAACTGGACTTTGAAAGCCTGAAGGAAAGACTTTTTGAAAGCGGATTTGAAAGGGTGGATTTTGTTTCCGAACCCGGGCAGTTTGCCATAAGGGGCGGCATAGTTGATATATTTTCCTATTGTAACAATGTGCCCTACAGGATAGAATTCTTCGGAAACGAAGTGGAAAGCATAAACCGGTTCAACATAGACAGCCAGAGATCCTTTGAACATACAGATGTGGCGGAAATATTTCCGGACCTCCAGAAGAAAAGTTCCGTAATGGCCCTTGGCGGTCAGACCATATTTGAATATGCGGGATATGAAAACTGCATGGTATGGCACGATACTTTTGAACATACGGAAGAACTTTACGCCCAGTGCCCTGTTGTATGGCTTAACGGCCGGAATCCAGTTGGAGGAACTTCTTGCCTTACAGCTGAAATTCCTTGTTCTCCGCAACCCAGCTTCAACAAGAATTTTGCACTTCTGGCCGATGACATAAGGCGCCACAACGCCGAAGGCCGGAAGGTTTATATAAGTTCTCCATCGCAGGAACAGGCCGAAAGAATCCGTAGTATATTCAGAGATTCTTCCCGTATATCAAACGGGGAATATCCTTATTTTGAGCATCTTCAAAGTTCTGTCCACGAAGGCTTCCAATGTCCTTTGGCAAAGATCTGCCTTTATACAGACCATCAGATATTTGAAAGATATCACAGGGTGAACGTCCGCCATCAGGTGCAGCGCAGCGAAAGGCTCGCCATAGAAGACCTGAACGCCTTCCACGTAGGAGACTACATAGTTCACATAGATCACGGAGTAGGAGTTTTCGGAGGCCTGGTCAAGACAAATATCGGAGGAAAGGTTCAGGAGGCTGTAAAAATTATGTATCGCGACGGAGATGTAATTTTTGTTTCCATCCACAGCCTGCATAAGATATCGAAGTACAAGAGCAAAGACGGCCTTCCACCCAAGATATATAAACTCGGAAGCGGAGCCTGGAACAAGCTTAAAACCACTACAAAGGCTAAAATCAAGGACATAGCCAAGGATCTTATAGACCTTTATTCCAAAAGAAAGCTCACACGGGGTTTTGCTTTTTCGGCCGACAATTACATGCAGGACGAGCTGGAGGCTTCGTTCATGTTTGAAGACACTCCGGACCAGTCGGCGGCAACCAAAGCCGTAAAGCAGGATATGGAAAGCCCTAATCCTATGGACCGTCTGATTTGCGGCGATGTAGGATTTGGAAAAACCGAAGTTGCAATAAGGGCGGCGTTCAAGGCCGTGTGCGACAGCAAACAGGTATGCGTGCTTGTGCCTACTACCATACTTGCCCTTCAGCACTATAAGACATTTACAGAAAGGCTTGCAAAATTTCCGTGCCATATAGACTACATATCCCGTCTGCGGTCGGCAAAAGACATCAGAGAGGCTGTAAAGAATGTTGCAGAAGGCAAAACAGACATCATCATAGGAACCCACAGGCTGCTGAACAAGCAGGTCAGGTTCAAAGACCTCGGACTCCTCATCATAGACGAGGAACAGAAGTTTGGAGTAAGTGCCAAGGAAAGGCTCCGCCAGCTAAAGGTAGAGGTTGATACACTTACACTTACCGCAACGCCTATTCCCCGTACGCTTCAGTTCTCGCTTTTGGGAGCAAGAGACCTTTCCATAATCAACACTCCTCCGCCCAACCGCCTTCCGGTGCAGACCTCAATAATAGATTTCAGAGAAGAACTCATAAAGGAAGCCATAGATAACGAACTGAACCGTGGAGGTCAGGTATTCTTTGTACATAACAGGGTTGAAGACCTTCCGGCGGTTGAGCAGATGATAAACCGTGTATGCCCTAAGGCCAAGACCGTAATGGGGCACGGACAGATGGAACCTTCTGTTCTGGAAGAAAGGATGCTGGATTTCATAAGGGGAGACTATGACGTTCTGGTTTCTACCACAATCATAGAAAACGGCATAGATATTCCAAATGCCAACACAATGATAATCAATCAGGCCAATATGTTCGGCCTGAGCGATTTGCATCAGCTAAGAGGCAGGGTTGGCCGGAGTGCCGTAAAGGCTTACTGCTACCTGATAGTTCCGCCAGAAACTTCCATCACCGAAGATGCCCGCCGCCGGCTCAGGGCCATAGAGGCCTTCAGCGATCTGGGAAGCGGCTTCAACATTGCAATGCAGGATCTTGACATAAGAGGCGCCGGCAACCTTCTGGGCGGAGAACAGAGCGGCTTCATTGCCGATATGGGCTTTGAAACATATCAGAGGATACTCAACGAGGCCTTCATAGAAATTAATTCACAACGGGCCGATATAGAAGAAGATATAACGGAAGATATGCAGTTTGTATCGGACTGCTCCATTGATACCGACATGGAGATTTACATTCCGGACGACTATGTAGAGCAGACAGCGGAAAAGATTAAGCTTTACAAGGAACTTGATGCAATGAAGGACGATACCCAGATAGAAGGTTTTCTGGAATCGCTCAAAGACAGGTTTGGCGAACCTCCGGAGCAGGTGTTGCAGCTTTCTTATGTAGTAAGGCTGAGGCATTTGGCGGTATCGCTTGGCTTTGAAAAGATTGTACTCCGGCAGGGGGCTATGCAGATGCATTTTGTATCTGACCCTAAATCAGCCTATTACCGTACAGAAAAATACCAGGGCATAATGAACGCAATCTCATCGCGGAGAATGGGAAAAATAAATTACAGACCGGAGCAGAACAAGCTGTGGGTTACAGTGCCAAGGGTGAACTCCATAAGCCGGGCGTACGAAATCTTGGCTTCTTTTAAGTAACAGGCGATTCAATCATATTCTTTTTATCACTATATTTGGACCTTATATGGAAACAAATCTTTTGGTTGACATAGGAAACACCAACGCCAAGGTGGTATTTTACTATAACGGAACTATGGGTAAACTGAAGCGTTCTTCCGAAAGGGACGCTGTAAAGTTTATCAAAAGCGTTATAGAATCTGGTGATTACCAGATTGATACAATGGTTGTAAGCAATGTGCGTACAGCCAATGCGCCCGTGGAGGAAGCCCTCCGTCCGCTTTGCCGCCGGCTCATCATGCTCAACTACAAGACAGAACTTCCGGTAAACCTCAACTACGGCTTTGATGCAACGGAACTCGGAGCAGACAGGATAGCTGCAGCCGTTGCAGTTGCCTGCATGTTCAAGGGTCAGGACTGCATAAAGTTTGATTTTGGTACGGCTATGACCATAGATTTCATAGACCGCAACGGCAAGTATCTTGGGGGCAACATTTCTTTGGGAATGCGTTCCCGTTTCCGTGCGCTGAACCAGTTCACCGGGCTTCTGCCGTTCATAAGTCCGGATGACGAATTTCCTCCGGTAGGAGTTACCACCACCGGAGCCATGAGTGCAGGCGTTGTTTTTGGTCTGATGTTTGAGGTTGAGGGGTACATTAAAAGATATCCTCAGCATACCATCATTTTTACCGGAGGCGATGCGTTCTATTTTGCCCATAAGATTAAAAATACCGTTTTTGCCACGCAGGATATGGTTTTGCAGGGGTTGGCATACATAGCGGATTATTACATAAAAAAAGATGAGAATTAGAAAATCAATCTTGATTCTGGCAGTGGCGGTTTTAGGCTGCCAGTATGTTTCGGCCCAAGATCTGGATGCTCTGGGAACGTTCACGCCCTATTCGCTCTACGGAATAGGCGACATTCATTCTCCCAACACGGCAACTTCTTTGGGAATGGGCGGAATTGGCCTTGGCGTAAGAGACCCAAGATACATCAACATAAAGAACATTGCTTCCATTACAGAACGCGATACTCTGTCTTTCATGTTGGATATTGGAGTGTATTCAAAGAACATATACCTGAAGGACAAGAATACAAAATCTGCCTTCAATACGGCCAACATCAACAATTTTGTCATTACAATGCCCATCAAAGACAAACATTCCCTGATATTGGGTCTTATGCCTTATTCAAACATGGGCTACAAAATGCAGACAGAAGAAACCGACGCTTCCCTGATATACAGATACGGTCTTATTCAGTACCGCAAGTACGGAAACGGAAACATAAATCAGGCCTTCCTGGGAGGAGCTTTCAAGATAAACAAATACGCATCGGTGGGAATAGAAGGAATATATTACTTCGGAAATCAGACCAACCACAGCGACATAGCGTTTCCGGGCGGCGGTTTCCGTACTTTTGAAACCGGATGGAAGTTTACTCCCCACGGATTTTCCGTAGAGGGAGCAGCTCAAGGAACTTTTTCTCCCTCAGAGGATTATCAGGTTACCCTGGGAGCAACCTACAGGATGAAAAACAAGCTCCACGGTTCAATTACCAGATATGCCTATGTGTATGACAGCGAGCTCAGCGATACCGTTTCTGTAAGCAGCGTAAAAAGCAACATAAAAATTCCTGGAAAACTAAGCGTGGGAGTTGCCGTAAAGAAAGGCGACAAGTGGATGGCCGGCATAGATTACGAAAGACAGGATTGGACCAAGGCCTCCTTCTCCGCTACCGCAGGAGTTGGCTACATGGCCCAGACGGCTCAGTCGCTGAGGGTTGGAATGGAATTTGTACCTAACCGTTATGACATTCGTTACCGTTATAAGAGGATGACCTACAGAGCAGGCTTCCATTATGACAAGACCTATGTCAGTTTGGACGGCAAGAGCATAAACCAGATAGGTTTTACATTGGGAACCTCAATTCCGGTTTACCGTTTGAACAATTCGTTCAACATAGCAGTGGATTTCGGACAGAGAGGCTCCAAGACAGGAAACCTGGTAAGAGAGAATTACATAAATTTCATCTTCAGCCTCAGCCTGCATGACCTCTGGTTTATCAAACCGAAATATCAATAATGAAAATTTAAAATATTGCTACTATGAAAAAATTAAGATTAGCCATCTACTTTTTAGCAGCAGCACTGCTTGTTGTAAATGTTGAGTCTTCTGCTCAGGGAAGGTTCGGCAAAGACAGTGCTGAATGTGTGAACAACCTTAATTTCTATCCCGACTATCTGAAGCAGGGGAACATGGAAGCAGCTTACGACAGCTGGAAACTTGCTATGAAGTACTGCCCTCCGAGCGTTTCTCAGAATATGTATATCAACGGTCGCAAGATATTGCTTCACCGTATAACCAACCACAGCGGAAGTGTTGCCGAAAGAGAGAGCGTCATAGATTCTCTGCTTGCCCTGGCCGAAGCAAGAGCCAGCTATTTCCCTAAAAACGCCAAGAAGGCAAAAGAGGGAAGGCTCAGCGATATCATGGTATTCTACGGTCAGAACCAGGCCAAGAACAAGTTCATCTTTGAGGCTCTGGACGCCTATGCAACCGAATTCGGCCCCGAGGCTAACCACGAGATGATTGTAAATGCAATGATCAAGGCTACCGAGCTTTACGGAGCTCAGGAACTCAAGGATGAGGACATCATGACCCTCTACTCAAAGTACAACGATATCTTTGAGGCCCGCCGTGCGGCAATGCCGGAAGACACCACCATTGATGCCGCAGAAACCATGCTCCAGAACGCGTTCATCAATTCCGGAGTTGCAACCTGCGACAACCTCATCAAAGTGTTCACCCCCAGATTTGAGCAGAACAAAGAAGACATGGCTTCCCTCAAGCTCATATCCAGCCTTCTGAACAGCAACGAATGTACAGAATCAGAACTGTTTGCAGATGTTGTGGCCCAGATGTACAAACTGGAGCCTTCTGCAGGCAGCGCTTACTATCTGTACAGGCTGTTTACAAAGCAGGGCGACAAGGAAACCGGTCTGAAGTATCTGAAAGAGGCTGCAAATGTTGCAACCGGTGTTGACAAGGGTACATACATGTATGAACTTGCAACAATTAACTACAGCAACCATCAGTTCGGACAGGCCGTTTCAATGGCTCGTCAGGCTGCTGAACTCAACCCCAAATATGCGGGCAAGGCAGAGATGCTGATAGGTACTATCTGGGCAGCCGTATCATGCGGCGGAAACGAAATAGACAAGAGAGCAAAGTTCTGGGTAGCAACAGACTATATGCAGAGGGCCAAGGCTAAGGATCCTTCTCTTGCAGGTGAATGCGACAGGAACATTGCACGTTACCGCAACTATTTCCCTACGGCTCAGGATGCCTTCATGTATGACCTTACAGACGGCCGCGGCTACACCGTATCATGCGGAGGTATGACCGCCTCCACAACCGTAAGGACCTTGAAATAGCAGATTGCGGTGCATGTTTGCTGATTCATGCAATACAAGAACAGTGGCAGCAGCCCTTACAGTGGTTGCTGCTGCTTTTGTGTTGTATTGCTGTTCGGCAAAAACGGAAGTTACGGACCAGATAGACATGAGTTCCGTACCTCAGCAGACGGGCGACAGCATAACCGCCGTCCAGAGCGTGAACGGCCAGACCACATTGAGGGCCTTTGCTCCCAGAATGGAAAAATACGAAACAGACACTTCCACCATTGAACTTTTTCCAAAGGGTTTTGATGTTTATACCTACAAGGACAGCGATCTTGAAACCCACATCCATGCCAGAAATGCCAGGCATACAGACATAAAGAACAAGGAGGAAAAATGGGAAATCTTCGGCGATGTGGTCATTAACAATTTCCTCAACGGCCAGAAGATGCAGACCGATACCCTCTACTGGGACAGGTACAATCATCGTATTTATACAGACTGCTTTGTAAAAATGTCTTCTCCCCAGGGCTTCATGCAGGGCTATGGCATGGAGAGCGACGAAATGGCCCGCAACGCCCGCATACTCCGTCCGTTTGACTCTTTTACGCGCCTTGAAGAAGACAGTACATATGTTGATACTGCAAATTTCATAGGCCCGGTCATGAGGCCCGTGAAGCCCGAAAAAGACACCCTGTAAAACACTCCGGATGCTGGCGAACATAATCATACTCATAGTAGCTCTTTGCTTTTGCGCCCTGTTTTCCGGGTACGAAATGGCTTTTCTGCACTGCAACCGTCTGAAGGTGGCCCTTGACAAGAAAGAGGGAAAGAAATATGCAGTTGCAATGGACCGCTTCATCAACAATGAGGGCGATCTGATTTCCGCCCTGCTGATGGGCAACAATATCTTTGTGGTAATCTACAGTATAGCCGCAGCCCATCTCCTTAATCCTTTCCTTCAGGCTCACCTTACGACATCCACATCGCTGATTATTATAATAGAAACAGTTGTGGCCACCTTGATAGTGATGATAACGGCGGAATATCTGCCCAAGGCTCTGTGTTTTCTGAACGCAAACAAGGTGTTTTCGTCGCTCTACAGGGTGATTCTCTTTTTCTACTGGCTGTTCTATCCTCTTACATGGATTACGAACAAACTGGCCTACCTGCTGATGGGGAAAAGAGCCGGGAGATTGTCTGCCGCCCAGGCAGCATCAGCCGAAAGTTTTGACAAAGAGGATCTTATGAATCTTTCAGAAGAGGTGGAAGACGCTCAAGGCAGCGATGTTCCTTCCGATATTGAGATATTCCAGAACGCCATGGATTTTTCTTCCACAAAAATCAAGGAATGTCTCATTCCCCGTACAGAAACCGTGGCCATAGACATAGAAGAGAGCATAGACGAACTGATATCGCTGTTTGTAGATACGGGTTATTCCAGAATCATAGTTTACAGAGAAACCCTGGACGATATTGTGGGCTATGTGCTGAGCAAAGACCTCCTCCAGCAGAAGAAAGATTCCATATCTGAAATCCTCCGCCCAATAACCCATGTTCCCATGGACATGGACGCCAAAGAACTTCTGGAAAAAATGATCAGCCGCAAAGAGAATATCGTTGCCGTTTCCGACGAATACGGCGGAACAGAAGGTATCATAACCCTTGAGGATCTGATAGAAGAGATTTTTGGCGAAATAGACGACGAACTGGACCGCAACGAATTTGTGGAAAAACAGATAGCCTCTAACGAATGGATATTTTCTGCAAGACTGGATGTCAAGGACATAAACCGCAAGCACGAACTTTCCATTCCGGAAGACGATGCCTATGAAACCCTTGCCGGCATGATTCTTTACAACCTTGGCTATATTCCAAAAGAAAAGGAGACGTTCCGCATAGGAAACATCTCCTTTACAATTCTCAAGACTTCAAAGAAGAGAATAGAAACAGTCTCTCTTAAAATCCTTAACTAGTTTTTAGAAGAATTTGTAGCGCTTGTCATCTATTCCTGCATCCTGGCACATTACCTGAGGCAATACATTGAGGATGCTGTAGATGTTCTGTTCGCTCTTTCTCTGGGCGTCGCTCTCTGTGTAGAAGGCTCCGTTCTTATGGTCCTTAATCTGGAAATATATTACGCCAAGCGCACCCTTTACAGGTCCTATGACGCTCCTGTCGTTGTTGGCCCCGGCCTTTGCAATAGCTCCGACGAGTATAGGATCGGTCTGGTTGCCGGAAGTCAGAGAAGAGAAGGTTACATCGGTGAGGTTACTTACAGGAAGCAAGAGTTTGTCGGCAGCTTCTTCTATTGAAGAAACTTCACCCACTTTTTCCTTGAGTTCGCCGGCCAGTTTTTCTACTTTCTTCTTCATTGTCAGGAGCTCTTTGATCTGAGGGGTAAGTTCGCTGATTTCTGCATATCCTGCAGGATGGATCTTCTTGAGGGCAGCCACTGCATAATATTGGTTGTTTTCCAGTGTAAACACATCCGAGATATTGCCTTCCTTAGCCTCAAATATCCAGCGGCTTACCTCCTTCATCTTGTCGTATGAAGATATGGTCTTGGCCCCTCCCAGCAGGTTTTCTACAGGTATGAGTTCCATGTTGTTGTCCAGAGCGTATTTTTCAAACTTGTCTATGTCTGAATAGCTGTTTTCCTTAAGATCCCTTGCTTTTTCGTAAACGATGGAGTAGGTCTCCTGACTTGCCGAAGCCTGTCTTGTAAGCAGTGCAACCTTAGCCTTTCTGACAGGCTTGGTAAGGTTGTCAACCCTTCCTACCACATACATTCCGTTGAACTCCATTTTGAACATGTCTCCCTTCTTTGAAGAGAATGCCTTCATGAATTCTACCGGAAGCTGTGAATAAACAAAACTTTCGTTTGCCCATCCTATCAGCCCGGGTTCGTTGTTTCCCTGCTGAGGAATGAACTGTGCAGCGGTGTTTATAAAGTCTGCTTCGTTCTTAACGTTTGACATTACGCTGTCTGCGGTCTTTTCATCAGGAACGGGAATGTATCTCAGATATACGGAATCCGGCCTCTGTGCAACATCCAGAATCTTTGCCCCTACAAAGAAATTATCGTACGGCTGAGGTTCCAGAAATGATCCGGCTCCGTTCTTTGCTGCAAATTCATCTACAATGGAAGAAATCTGCTTAAGTTCTCCTTCCTTGAAATAGACCTCCGACATAGGAGTGTCGGAATTCTTGTCTATGAAGTTCTTGACATCTGCAGAAGGAACGTTGAGGAATTCTGCATAGAGTTTTTCAATATCCTCCCTTGCCACATTCACGTCTTTTTCAGACGGGTTGATAGGCAGAACCACAACGGAGGCATCTCTTGTTTCTACCTTCTTCAAAGACGGCTTGATGCTCTCGTAATACTTCTTGATTTCCTCCGAAGTAACAACTATTGAGGTATCCTTGGTAAAGGCAACCGGCTGGAGTATGAAATCTACATCAAAGGAATTGTTGTTCTCAGCGATATCTCTGCGGGCCTGAAGCCTGTTTAAGGTAGCGCTCTTTGCCAGCATTGCGGTATATTTGGTGAACATTCTGTCCTGCATGGCATTGTTCTGCAGGTTTTCCCAGTACTCGGCGAGCTGCCCGCTCTGGTCGGAATTTATCATCTGTACGAACTGCTGCATTTTTTCCTGTGAGAGCATTCCGTTTTCGTTGAGGAACATAGGTTCGTTTGTAAATACAGGGGAGGTGAACATTCCGGGCTTGGCCATATCTATCATTTCAGCTTCGCCGACGCTGATACCGGCCTTTTCACATGCCGGAATAAGGATATAATCGGCTATATAGCTTTGCCATGTCAAATTGCTGGCCATATCGCTGCTGGCTTCTCTGTCCACATCGTTGTTGTCTCCGACTATCCGGTTATACTTATCCAGCCTTTTTGCAAACTCCTGCTGGGAAATGGTTTTTCCTGCAACCTTTCCTACGTCATACTTTGAGGAGAACATGGACATAACTCTTTGCAAGTCATCAGGATTTACGATGAATGCCAGCAAAGCGATTGCGATAACGACGGAAATGAAAACTCCCATCTTCTTACGCATTTTCTCAAGAACTGCCATAAAAATATATTTTTCTAAAGTTTATACCAAGCAAAACATCCTGCGCCCTACGGCACAAGGGCCACAAAAGTAATAAAAAATCCTAAACATTGAAAAGGAAATGCATTATGTCTCCGTCTTGGACCACATATTCCTTGCCTTCGGTGGCCAATTTTCCTGCCGCACGGCAGGCGGCCTCGCTTCCGTATTTTACAAAATCGTCAAACTTTATGACCTCCGCCCTGATAAAGCCCCTTTCAAAATCGGAATGAATAACTCCGGCGGCCTGCGGAGCCTTGTCTCCTATCTTGCAGGTCCAAGCCCTGACTTCCGGCTCTCCCTGAGTAAAATATGTCTGGAGCCCCAGCAGCCTGTAGGCACTCTGTACCAGACGTACAATTCCGGATTCTTCCAGCCCCAGGTCCTGGAGGAACATCTGCCGGTCTTCAAAAGACTCCATTTCGGCTATGTCTGACTCTGTCTTTGCGGCCAGAACCAGAATTTCCGCTCCCTCATCCTTTACGGCATTTCTTACCGCATCTACATAGGCGTTGCCCACAGCCGCACTGGATTCGTCCACATTGCAGACATACATCACCGGCTTTGCAGTAAGAAGGTAGAGGCTCTTTGCAAGTTTTATGTCTTCCTTGTTGTCAAAAGATACGCTGCGGGCGTTCTGACCCTTTTCCAAGACCGCCTTGTACCGTTCCAGCACATTGCACATCTTCTGGGCTTCCTTGTCGGCCCCCATCTTTGCCTGCTTGCCAACTTTTGCCAACCGGTTTTCAACCGTTTCAAGATCTTTCAGCT
This sequence comes from uncultured Bacteroidales bacterium, assembly GCA_937899055.1. GTDB lineage: Bacteria > Bacteroidota > Bacteroidia > Bacteroidales > UBA932 > Egerieousia. The sequence continues at coordinate 14,458 of CALBPX010000100.1, read as the reverse complement.
GGAGTTCGGTATCTATGATTTCCTTGTCTCTGACCGGATCTATGGTGCCATCTACATGGGTGATGTTAGGATTGTCAAAACACCTGAGCACATGCAGGATGGCATCTGTTTCCCTGATGTTTGCAAGAAATTGGTTTCCAAGTCCTTCTCCCTTACTGGCCCCTTTTACCAGACCGGCTATGTCAACTATTTCAACGGTTGCCGGAACCACGTTTCTGGGATGGACCATCTCCACCAGCGTTTCCAGCCTTTTGTCCGGAACGGAAGTAAACCCAATCTGAGGATTTATTGTGCAGAACGGAAAGTTTGCGGCCTCTGCCTTAGCCGAACTTATACAATTGAAAAGTGTGCTTTTTCCAACATTGGGCAGCCCCACTATACCACATTTTACAGACATAAATTCATGTTTTGCAACTCGCAAATTTAACCATTTATGGGAAAATATCCGTGTCAAAACCGGCGAACGGGTACATTTTACCCTCCGGCATACATCAAGCCTCCGGTAACCGTATTTTTAGCCCTAAAAATTAAGCCTATGAATGACACTGCATACCGCCTGGCCCTGCTGCTGGTTCTTTTCTGGAATCTGGAAAATTTCTTTTCCCCACAGCCTCATGCAAGCCTGAAAGAAAATCCCAAGACACTGACCTGGAACCGTTTCAATAAAAAGAAAGACATTATATCCAAGACTATAATCGCCGTAAAGGACGAAAAAGGATATTACCCTTCTGTTATAGGTGTATGCGAAGTGGAAAATCTCAAGACCCTCAGAAGGCTTGTTTATGATACGCCTCTTGCGAGGCTGGGCTACAGAATCATACACAAGGATTCTCCGGACAGCCGTGGAATAGACGTGGCTCTTATATATCGCGATGAAGATTTCAGGATTCTTGACACTTCAATCCTGAGAATCAGTTCGTTCAAAACCAGAGACATTCTGTATGTCAAAGGATATTCCTCCGCTATGGACGATACTCTCCATGTTTTTGTAAACCACTGGCCATCAAAACTCTCCGGAGAAAAAAGATCTCTTCCGAGGAGAATGGAAGCCGCTTCCCTGCTGAAAAAACATGCCGATTCCATCCTGCAGGTAAATCCCAAGGCACTGATAATTGCCATGGGCGATTTCAACGACTCCCCGTCTTCCCGGCCGGTTGGATATGCCTGTGAAAACCTTGTAAACCTTGCCCTTGAGACAAAGGACTCTCTAAGAAAATCTTCCTCTGAAATCAAGGGAACCCACAAGTTCAGGGGGAAATGGGAGATGCTGGACCAGTTCATTGTATCTGAGTCTGTTGCAGAACTTTCAAATATGGAGGTACTTGCTTTTTTGCACCTTCTGCAGCAGGACAAAAAATATCTCGGAAGCAAGACAAGACGGACATTCAACGGAATGAGGTTTGAAGGAGGCGCCAGCGACCACCTTCCGATTCTCCTCAGTATCCGGGCTCCGTCCAAGAATTTTAACTAAATTTGTAAGTATGAAACAGTATCTGGATCTTCTGCAGAAAATAATGGATGAAGGCGTGGTCAAGAAAGACCGCACCGGAGTGGGAACAAAAAGCATATTCGGACATCAGATGAGGTTCAGCCTCAGCGATGGTTTTCCGCTTCTTACAACCAAGAAAGTTCACCTGAAATCAATCATATATGAGCTGCTGTGGTTCATAGCAGGCGATACCAACATCAAGTATCTGAAAGATCATGGAGTGAGTATCTGGGATGAATGGGCAGATGAGAACGGAGAACTAGGCCCGGTTTACGGAGCTCAGTGGAGAAGGTGGGACTGTGGAAACGGAAAGACCATAGACCAGTTGCAGAATGTGATGGACATGCTCAGAAATAATCCCGATTCCAGACGCATCATAATATCATCCTGGAATGTAGCCCAGATAGACAAGATGGCTCTTCCTCCATGCCACAGTCTGTTTCAGTTCTATGTTGCAGACGGCGCACTTTCATGCCAGCTGTATCAGCGCAGCGCCGACACGTTCCTCGGAGTTCCGTTCAACATAGCCTCGTATGCCCTCCTTACGATGATGATTGCAAAGGTCTTGAACCTCAGGCTCGGCGATTTTATCCATACAACTGGAGATACGCACATCTATCTTAATCATTTTGAGCAGGTTAAGGAGCAGCTTTCCAGAACTCCACGCCCTCTTCCCAAGATGATTGTCCACGGAGACCAGAAGGACATATTCTCTTTCCGGTATGAAGATTTTGAACTTACGGGATATGATCCCTATCCTGCAATCAAGGCTCCCGTAGCCGTTTAGAAAACATCTTAGTCATGATATCCCTGATAGCGGCAGTCGCAAGCAACGGAGCAATAGGAAACAAAGGTAGTCTCCTGTGGCACCTGGCGGCCGACCTTAAGTACTTCAAGGCCAGAACCATGGGCCATCCCGTAATTATGGGGCGGAAAACATTTGAAAGCATAGGCATGGCGCTCCCCGGCAGAAGAAACATTGTAGTGTCGGCCTCCGGCCTGAAACTCAATCCGCCTCCGCAGTTGAAGTCAGACGGCACGCCTTGTCAGACTTCGTTGCAGCAGGTCAAGGACCTGAAGAGTTTTCTGAGTTTTGTCCGTACATCCGATAGCAGCAGTCAGGAATATTTTGTAATAGGCGGCGGCAGCGTTTACCGTCAGGCTATGCCGTTTGCCGCCCGCTTGTACATCACACATATACAGGCAATGCCCCAAGAGGCCGATGCGTTCTTTCCTCAAATCGCTGAGGATGAATGGGATCTTGAGGAAAAGTCAGAGGTTTTGCACGATGCTGAAAACGGTATTGATTTTTACTTTGCAACATATAGACGCAAACTGTTATGAAAACTTCTGCAAAAGCGCGCGATTCGTTCAAGAGTAATCTGGGAGTAATTCTGGCCCTGATTGGCTCTGCAATAGGGCTGGGCAATCTCTGGAGGTTTCCATATCTTGTAGGAACCAACGGCGGTGCGGCGTTCATAGTCATATATCTGCTGTGCATAGTCTTTCTTTGCATGCCCATTATGGTGTGCGAATTTGTAATAGGCAGGCGCAGCCAGGCAAATGCATTCAGAGCCTTTGAAAAACTCCGTCCGAACAGTGCTTGGAAACACACCGGGCTTCTTGCTGTAATTACCTGTGTAATACTGCTTTCGTTTTATGTTGTAGTAGGCGGTTGGACCATAGATTATTTTGTAAAATCGCTGAGGATGGTTTTTACTCCCCAGACAGATTATGAAGGAGTTTTCAACAGCATGGTTTCTTCTTCTGCAGAAAACATTTTTTACACGGTACTCTTTCTGGCAGTTTCGGCGGCGGTGATTTTGGGTGGTGTAAGAAAGGGAATAGAAAGGACCAACAAATATCTCATGAGCGCCCTTGCTATCCTGATAGTGTTCATAGTTGTCTATTCCATGACGCTTCCGGGAGCAAAAGCCGGTCTGAATTTTCTTTTCAAGCCAGACTTTTCAAAGGTTACATTCAGGGTTGCGCTGAATGCTTTGGGGCAGGGGTTCCTCAGCCTGAGTATAGGTTGCGGGGCTATAATGACATACGCCTCCTATGCAAGTAAAAAAGACAATCTGCTGAAAACCACTACGGTAACAACCATATCCGATACGCTTTTTGCCCTGCTTGCAGGTATGGCCATTCTGCCGGCGGTATTTTCTGCAGGAATGAATCCTGGAGAAGGAGCGGGCCTTGCCTTCATAAGCCTTCCTTATGTGTTTGCGGGAATGCCGTTCGGAAAACTGCTTTCCATTCTCTTCTACTTCATTCTTTTTGCCGCAGCCCTTTCTTCTGCAATTTCTCTTCTGGAAACCATTGTTGCGTTCCTCAAGGAAGAATCCAACACAGAAAGGCACAGGGCTGTATTGCTGTCGTTTGCGGTAATAGTGGTCTTTGCCGTTCTGTGCGCCCTGAGTTTCGGAGTGCTTTCCGGATTCAAGATATTCGGCCTTACATTCTTTGATTTCTTTGACTACATATCGTCCAATATCTGCCTTGCTATCGGAGCCCTTCTGATATCGGTGTTTGCCGGTTGGAAGATAAGCAAGGAAGACTTTTACGACGAAATCACCAGCGGCGGAAAATACAAAATCCCGAAGTGGCTTCTGGGCACGCTCCGGGTATTTGTAAGATATATAGCCCCTCTGGTTGTGGCTATAATTATAATCAACTCCCTGATAGGGGTTTAGCTTTTCTTTTTCCTCAGCGATAAGGCTATTGCCGCAATCAGCAGCAGAAGCAGGACGCTTGATGCTGCCAGCGAATATTTTTCTCCCTTGACAAAGCTTTCCGGCTTGAAGGTAAAGGTTATCTCTCCGCTGGCCTCCGGAAGCATCAGACCTCTGAGTATCCAGTTTGCCCGGAAGACATCCAGCTCCGTTTCCTTTCCGTCTTCGGTTCTGAGTACGGCCTTCCATCCCGGGTAGTAAACCTCCGAGAATATGGCGGCCTGGGGCGCAGTGCTGCTGTAGTGGTAGGTCAGCCTGTTGGGGGCATAGCTGGTAAGATATATGGAAGCAAACTCCCCACTGAGGTTCTTGAGATCTGGATTAGCGGCTATAAAGTCTTTGCTTACAACGGCTTGGGTTCTGGGGTCTATGGTGCCGAGCTTTTCTATTTCCTCATCTGCGTTTTGGGCTTCAACTACATTGCCTACAAACCAGCAGTTGCCCTGGGCGTAAGGATTTACCAAAGGATAAACGTCCGGACTTATGATGATATACCTTGTGTTGAGCATACTCAGCACCGGATAATATTTGAGGGCGGCCGAAGCTTCTTCGTATGTGGAAATTCCCTGAAGCGAGGAAATGATGTCTGCCTGCTCGTTCCTTATATAACGGTCTATAAGGTCCTGATACCTTTGGAGTTTTGCTGGAGAATATCCGCCTATTGTCTTGTGGTGGTAGCTTGTGTATGCGTTGTTGAAAGGATCTACGCTGAGGTCAAAGACGCGGTAGTTGGGGTCGTTGTCGTTTTCCAGTATGTAGTTGTCAACAGCTCTTTTTTCAAGAGGGGAAGAAAACTCCCTGTCCGTTACAAAATCCTTTTCTGAAAGGTAGCGTCTGTCAACGGTCCACATATCGGCAAGGACAAGGACTATCATTCCGGCGTAGAACCAGACTTCCTTGATTTTCTTTTTCAGAACCAACCACACGAGCAGGCCGGCCAGAAGCACAAACACCAGACTCCTGAAAGCGTCTGCCCTGAGCAGGCCCATCCTGTCCTGAATAATGGCTCCGGCAAGTTCGCCCGGTATCTGCGAGTCATAGGGGCTGGAGAAACTTCCGGCTATTGACGGAACCAGGGCAAATATCAGGGCAAAGCCGCCGCAGATGCCCATTGCCCACAGGAGGGCTTTGGATACCTTCTTTCCGTCATAGTCTGGGTTCTTTGCGGGGTTAATGGCCCTGTCTATGGCCAAGATGCCGAGTATGGGAACAGTAATCTGGAGTATGACAAGGATCATACTTACGGTCCTGAACTTGTTGTACATTGGCATATAGTTGAAGAAGAACTCCGTAGGGGCCATGAAGTGGTAGCCCCATGCCAGAACTACAGCCAGCAGCGAAACTCCGGCCAGCCACCATTTGACACCGCCCTTTACCACAAACAACCCGAATATGGCCAGAAAGATAAATACCGCTCCCATGTACATCGGTCCTGCAGTAAAAGACTGCGGGCCCCAGTACAGAGGAAGATGGCTTACAAACTCCAGGGCCTGCCCTTGCGGATAGTTGTATTTGCCGGTAAGCAGCCTGTAAACCTCGGACGACGAGGTAAGCGCTCCGCTTGAAGCTCCGCCGTTGAAATCGGGGATGAAAAGGTTGGGAGTTTCTTCTATTCCGTATGACCACTGGGTAGCATATTCAAGATCCAGCCCGCTCCGAGTCTTTTTGCCGGAAGCGGCCTTGTCCGCCCCCTTGTCCGCCCCTACAGACAGTTCTGAGCCACCTCTCATGGTTTGTTGTCCATATTCGTAGGTTGGCCAGAGATGGTTGATATTGGCGGCTGCTCCCAACAGTCCGGCTACCAGCACCGCTGCCGATGTCTTGATGAACCGGCCCCAGGATTTTTCCTTTGCGGCCTTGAGCAGCTGCCAGATTGCAAAGCCCAAAATTATTAGGGCAAGGTAATATGTAATCTGCGGGTGGTTGGCCTTGATCTGGAAACTCAGGGCCAGGCCAAACAGAGCCGCTCCCAGCAGCCAGTTCTTACGGTAGGCATAAACCAGCGCGGCAATAACCCAGGGCATAAAGGCAATGGCCACCATTTTTGTGTTGTGCCCCACCTGAATAATCTGCATGTTGTAAGAACAGAAGGCAACGGCTATGGCTCCCAGAACGGCCAGCCAAATGTTCACCCCAAAGGCCAGGAACATAAGAAATGCTCCTACCATACATACAATCAGATAACTTGCCGGACGCTGCCCTACAAAGAGCAGGTCGTAGAGGTATTTGGTAAGGTCTCCGTGGTATATTACCGATATTGTAGTTGCCGGCATTCCGGAAAACATGGAATTGGTCCAATATGTCGGGTCTTCCGGATGTGCATTATTCCAGTCAACGATTTCTTTGCTCATACCCTTCCAGCTGGAAATATCGCTCTGGTTTACAACCTTTCCGCCGAAGGCGTCCAAGGTGTATGGAGCGTATGCATATCCCACGATAATGAACGCCGCAACCGCCAGTATGAAGGGCAGGATTTTTTTGAATATTCCCTTATCCGTCTTGTCTGTCATATCTTGTTTTCTTTGGTTATCTGATTGAGATTTTCTGCAAAAGAGGCCGCGCCTGCAATGCGCGAATACTGTTTTCCGTATTCCATCTGTTGAGCCGTGGGAGCAGCCGCATGAGACAGCTCCATGAAAGCTTTTCTTATGGAATCAATGTCGTCAAAGCGGCAGATGGTTCCGCTTCCGGTATTTCTGAGTTCCAGAGCAAGGTTTCCGTCAGTTGGGCCAAAGGCCAGAATCCGGTTTCCGCTGGCAAGATATTCAAAGAATTTACCGGTAAGTATGGCCTTTGATTCTATTTCTTTTCTGAGCGGAAGAAGCAGCAAATCAGCCCGTTTCTGCCAGGCAACACTGGTTGCGTGAGGTACATATCCAAGGTCTTTGAATTTATCTGAAAGGCCATTTTCGGCTATACATTCAACCACGCTGCGGCAGGTCTGCCCCATGGTCACTATCATCAGTTTTTTGCCAAATTCCGGGTTGGATCTGACCTCATCGCCGAGTACCTTCCAGAACATATCCGGATTGGCGCTTTCCGGTATCAGTCCGGTGTGGACCACCACAAACATACCGGCATCCAGAACTGTCTTTATCTGCTGTTCTGCGGCGGCGAGTTCAGGATTGTTTTCCGATGAAAAATCCGCAGGGTCATATCCGTTTGGTATGACGGTTATCTTGCCGGCAAAATCAGAATATTCTCCGGTTGAGAAGTCTTCCTTCATCTGGGATGAAACCACCGCAACCCTGTCTGCCTGTTCCAGCACGCTTCTTTCCAGTGCCTTGTGTTTTCTCAGCGATTTCTGACTCAGGCCCAGATGCTTGAAATAAAAGATTTTTGTCCAGGGATCTCTGAAATCTGCCAGCCACGGAATGTTGAATCTTTTGTGCAGAGCCATGGCTATAAGGTGCATGGAATGAGGCGGTCCGGTGCTTACAACAGCGTCAAAACCCTCTCCGCTTCTAATCCGTTTTGAAAGGAATCTTACAGACGGCCCAATCCACCAGCATCTCGGATCGGGGATGAACCAGTTGGCCCTTATGTAGCCGGAGACTCTCTGAATAAAACCTTTCTTCTGCCCCACAACCATATTGGCCTGAAGAAGTTCGCCCTTCTTCTTTCCGGACAGCAGTTTGTAAAAACCGTAAGGTTCTGTAATCTTTCTTTTTATGACTTTCAGGCCGGGCGGAACATCTCTTGAAAGACTCTGGTCAACGGAATTGAGATCCGGGTTCAGGGGTGTATATATCACAGGCTCCCAACCATACTCAGGCAGGTACTTGGAAGTTTTCAGCCAGCGTTGTACTCCGCTGCCGCCCGACGGGGGCCAGTAATATGTAATAACCAGAACCCGTTTCATTTACCGGTCTGCGTCTGTGCCTTGTATAAGGTTCTGATACAGGCAGTTGGCCGTACGGTTGAATATAGCCTGGAATCCGTTTTCCCTAACTTCGCGGCAGCCGTTTGTCATTATCACAATTCCAAATGTGCGGTCTTTGTTCCAGGTCATCAGAGTAAGCACTCCGTAGGCGCCGCCGGTGTGGCCCACCATGGTCTTGCCTGGAATCAGATCCTCATTGTTCCACAGGGCAAATCCGTAATATACGGGCTTTCCTCCACGGAACCCCTCCTCCAAACCTGTAGGAGTAAAGCGGCTCTGCATCAGAAGAGCACTCTCAGACGAAATTATCTTTACGCCTTCAGGGCTGGTTCCAAGGCCCATGTGCATCATCATCACCTTTGCAAGTCCTACGGGGTTAATCTTCATGCCTCCGGTAGGAGAAAAAATGGGGGTGGAATATCCGAACTTGTAATTTTCTATTTCCTTGGTCCTTGGCGCATATGCTTCTGGCTGAGCCTCCCAGTTGCCGTTCTTGTCTTTTTCATAGAGAGTTACAAACTTGCTCTGATCCAGGCTCTCTACCCAATATCCGGCATAGTCAATACCCAGAGGCTTGAGAACGTTGCCCACTACATATTGGTCAAACCTTATGTGGCTCACCCTTTCCAGTACGGTACCCAGCGTATTGTAGTTGAGGTTGCAGTAAACATATCTGGTTCCGGGGCGGAAGCTGTAATATGCGTTTTCCCAGTTCGGGTTCTTTGAAGGGTCAAGGACATCCATCCTGAAATAACCCTCTTTGTCGCTCAGGCTGGATGTGTGGCTGAGCAGCATGTAAGGAGTTATTTTTACATCCGGAAACTTTGGATTCCTGACCTTGAAACCAACCAGGTCGGATATGTCAGCATCCAGATCAATGAGCCCCCGTTCTGCAAGCTGCATAATTGAGGTGGCTGTGAAAGACTTTGATATGGAGGCTATTCTGAACAGGTTGTCTTCTTTCAGCGGGGTTTTTGTTTCAAGATTGCTGTAACCCCAGCTGTTCTTGTAGATGATTTGCCCGTTCTTTACAACGGCAACTCCAAGACCTATGGCATCCAGGTCTTTCATTATTTTTTCAATACCCTTGTCTATACCTTCGGAGTAATCGTCCTGAGGAACCTGGGCAAAAGCGCCTGTACTGAAAACGGCGCATACTGCAATGGCTGCAAGTGCCATTGCAGAAATCTTCAGCGATTTTAAAACAGATTTTTTCATCTTGTGCAATGTATTTTATGTTCAAAGATAGTTATTTTTGCAGTATGGGAGAGCGAAATCTTAATACTCCGCTGATGAAACAATATGTGCAGTTCAAGGCACAGTATCCGCAGGCCGTCCTGCTTATGCGGGTAGGAGATTTTTATGAGGCCTATGGCAGCGATGCTCTCACCGTAAGCAAGGTTCTTGGAATTGTTCTTACAAAGCGCAGCAACGGCGTTCCTACTTCGGTGGAACTTTGCGGCTTTCCTCATCATTCGTTGCAGACCTATCTTCCAAAACTCGTAAGGGCCGGCTACAAGGTTGCCGTATGCGACCAACTGGAAGACCCAAAAACCACAAAAACCATTGTAAAACGCGGAGTTACGGAGCTTGTTACTCCAGGCGTGGCATACAACGACGATATCCTCGAACGCGGAGCCAACAACTATCTTGCTGCTTTTGCGTTTGAAGGGCAGGACTGCGGAGCGGCTTTCCTGGATGTTTCTACGGGAGATTTCAAAGTTGCCCAAGGCGGCCTTGATTTCATGGATGTTCTGCTCTCCGACATGAACCCAAGGGAGGTGCTTCTGTGCAAGGGGTACGAAGCCGGGTTCAAGAAGCAGTTCGGAGAAAACTGGTACATAACCTCAATGGACGAATGGGCCTTTGTGGAAGAAGCCTGCCTTGATAAACTTGAAAAGCAGTTTGGAGCCAAGGCGCTCAAAGGCTTTGGAGTAGAGAAAATGCACCTTGCCCAGACGGCAGCCGGAGCCGTACTTTTCTATTTGGAACAGAACCGCATATCCGAACTTGCAAGTTTTGACGCCGTAGTAATCAGAGGGCAGAGCGGAACATTTCACATAAATTCCATATCCAGAATAGACCGCGGAAAGTTTGTCTGGCTGGACAGGTTTACAATCAAGAACCTGGAAGTGTTCAGTTCCTTTTCTCCGGACGGGGCATCCTTGACAGATGTGGTGGACAAGACGGTTTCTCCGATGGGTGCACGTCTGCTCAGGTCCTGGATAGCAATGCCTCTGCTTGAACCTCAGGCAATACAGCAGCGCTACGATGCAGTAGAGTTCTTCCTTACCAACCCTCAGGTTTGCTCAGCCATAAGGCAAAGCCTTGATCAGGTGGGAGATATGGAACGCATCCTCTCAAGGGCTTCCGCCGGAAAAATATCGCCGAGAGAAATGGTAATGCTGCACCGCTCCCTTTCTCAGATGCGGCCTATTGCCACTGCACTTCAAAGTTCTATGGACTGGCTCTTTGAAAAGATTCCGTCTGCCAGAGATTTTCATCTCGACCTGGAAAAATACGAGGCACTGGACCAGCTGATATTCAAGACCTTGAAAGAAGATGCCGCAGCCATGTTCGGCAAAGGAGACATAGTAGCGGACGGCGTGGATTCGGAGCTCGACGAACTACGGAAAATATCCAGAGACAGCAAGAACTATCTCCTCCAGATGCAGCAGAGAGAAAGCGAGCGTACGGGAATTCCTTCTCTCAAGGTAAGTTACAACAATGTCTTTGGCTATTATCTGGAGGTCCGCAACACCTACAAGTCTTCCGTTCCGCAAGAGTGGATACGCAAACAGACCTTGGTAAATGCAGAACGCTACATAACTCCGGAGCTGAAAGAATATGAAGAAAAGATCCTTGGAGCAGAGGAAAGGATTGTAGCCATAGAACAGCGCATCTTCCTTTCTCTTGTGGTTGAAATACAGAAGAATATAAAGACTATTCAGAGCTGTTGCAGATTTATTTCGGAACTGGATTGCCTGTGTGGCTTTGCGCTTTTGGCTAAAGAAAGGAACTATTGCCGCCCCGAAGTTGACAGCTCCTCAGCGATAGAGATTAAGCAAGCCCGCCATCCCGTACTTGAAACCCGCATGGAGCCGGGGCAGGAATATGTAGCCAACGACCTTTATCTCGACACGCAGACCCAGCAGATAATAATACTCACAGGCCCCAACATGTCCGGTAAGAGTGCGCTTCTGAGGCAGACAGCCCTGATTGTGCTTTTGGCCCAATGCGGCTGCTATGTTCCGGCAAAGAGTGCGCGCATAGGAATAGTTGACAAGATTTTTACCAGAGTGGGGGCGTCTGACAACATTTCCCAGGGCGAATCCACCTTCATGGTTGAAATGCTGGAAACTTCTGCCATCCTGCACAATATAACAGACAGAAGCCTTGTGCTTTTGGACGAAATCGGAAGGGGTACTTCTACCTTTGACGGCATGAGCATAGCATGGGCTATTGTTGAATATCTCCATCAAAACAGATCGGGCCGCCCAAAGACCATATTTGCAACACATTACCACGAACTCAACGAACTTGAGAACATATATCCGAGAGTCCGGAACTTCCACATAGAAGTAAAGGAATCCGGAAAGGAAATCATCTTCCTCCGCCATCTCAAACCTGGCGGAGTTGCCCACAGTTTCGGAATTCATGTGGCAAGGCTTGCCGGAATGCCGGAACCCTTGCTTTCTTCGGCGGAAAAGATGCTGTCGGATCTGGAGAAGCAGGAAGAGGAAAAGAAGGGCATATGGCAAGGCGGACAGAAAAACTCATCGCGGAGGAAGAAGGAAGACTCTATGCAACTGTCTTTCTTCCAGCTTGATGACCCCACGCTTTCAGCCATCAGATCAAAGCTTGAGAAAGCAGACCTGAACAATATGACTCCGCTTCAGGCATTTGACCTTCTGCGCAGCCTGAAAGGAGAACTCGGGCTTTAGGCTTTACTTGGAATTTATTGCATCTACCGGATTCAGCCTGGCGGCGTTCCATGCCGGAAGTATTCCGCTCAGTATTCCTATGATTGCGGCAATGGCAACTCCGGCAACAATGTTTCCAACCGTAAGACGAACTCCGTACTCGGCCGGTATGGGGGCAATCCACAAGATCAAGGCTACCAGCAGAATTCCCGTAACAGCTCCGGCCACGGCAAGTATGACGGCCTCTGCAAGAAACTGTGTCATAATAAAATAGCGTTTTGCTCCAAGAGCCTTCTGGATGCCTATGATTTTAGTTCTTTCCTTTACGGACACAAACATTATGTTTGCAATTCCAAAACCTCCTATCAGAAGAGAAAATGCAGCAATGATCCAGCCTACCGTCCTGATTACCCCAAGGATGTTGTCCAGCAAGTCTTCCAGCGTAGCAAACTGATTGACAGAAAAGTTGTTCTTCTGCCCCGGGCGTATCCTCCGGTACTGCCTCATCAGCTGTATGAGTTCGCGTGTCAGATCGTCCGTAGAAACTCCTTCCCTGGGAATGGCATCGAGCTCTCCGTCCGGTTCTCTGAAGTTGAAGATGCTCTTTCCGGCCAGATATGTTACAAATGCGTTCTTGTCGGTTTCAAAAATGTCTATTATGCTGCCGCCCTGCCGCTGTGTAACTCCCACAACCTTAAGCGATGAGCCCTTGATTTTTATGGTTTTGCCAACCGGATCCTCGCCCTGGAACAGTGAGCTTGCCAAATCACATCCAAGTATGCAGACCGGAGCTCCCGCCTCAAACTCGTTTTTGGTTATCATCCTGCCTTGGCCTATGGCAATGTTCATTATTTTTTCCAGTCCGTCCGTTACGCACATGACGCTTATGTTACCCGAAGTGTTTCTTCCGTACTTTACGGAGGTCTGGTTTGCACTGTACGAAAACAGAAACTCTTCTGCCAGTTTGGAATGGGCTTTCAGAAACTTGTATTCGTTAATCGTAATATCTGGGCGTTTCATGTAGTCCCACCATCTGTATTCCGCCACAGAGCCCCCCTTATCTACAATGCTGTTTCCGTTTTCGTCTTCCGGCAGAAGCGGCCATTTGGATATCTGAAGCTGATTGGTTGACAAAGTTTCAAACCCTTTCTTGACATTGGATTTCAGGGCGTCAACAGCGGTAAATATTGCAACTATGGTGAATATGCCTATGCTTACCCCAAGCAACGAAAGGAATGTTCTGAACTTATTATTTTTAAGCTCATTCCATGTAAAGGACACACCCTCCTTGAGCTGTATCAGAACAACCCTTGCACTCTTTATAAAACCTTTACTCCCCTTCATATTCTGCTGCTTCTGTTTTTTATTGTTTTTTCTCAGCGATATGTTTTTCTGAAATCCGGGCAAGAAGTATGAACTCTTCTACGCCCAGCTGCTCCGGCCGCAGATCCAAAAGCGGGGCTGCGTCTTTGTTGTTTGCAATAATACCTGCGGGCAGAATCTGCTTAATTGAATTGCGTATGGTTTTTCTTCTCTGACCGAATGTAGTCTTTACAATGTTCTTATACACATTCCAGTTGCAGTCCAAAGTTTCTCTGGTGTTTCTCCAAAGCCTTATGACTCCGCTCTTTACCTTTGGCTGAGGCACAAATACCGTTTCATCCACCGTAAACAGGTATTCTATGTCGTACCATGTCTGGAGCAGTACCGAAAGTATGCCGTAGTCTTTACCCCCCGGCCCTGCTGCAAGTCTTTCGGCCACCTCCTTCTGGAGCATGCACACAACCTGCGTCACACGGTCTTTATTGTCAAGTATCCTGAAGAATATCTGCGAAGAAATATTGTACGGGAAATTACCTATGACATAAACCTCGTTGCCGTTGCTTCCGGGCTTTATTTCGGAAACCGCCGGAAAAACTTCCTCCAGCTCCGTCTTCAAAAAATCCCGTTTTTGCAGGGTATAAAGAAACTGCGGAAACCGCGCCCGGAGCCTGTCTATAGACTCTTCGTCTATTTCGCAGAGTTTCAGATTTATTCTCTTGTCCATCAGCAGATACTGCGTAAGAACTCCGGTTCCGGGGCCTATTTCCAGCACATTCACCCCACCTTCAACGGTAGCGTTTCCGTCCAGCCCGGTTTCCGGAATCAGAAGAGAGTCAACAATCTCTATGGCCGTATCTTCATCGCTGAGGAAATGCTGACCAAGAGCCTTCTTTGCCCTTACGCCCTCATATCTTGGACCTCGTGCATCCTTCCTATAAACAGTTCTTCTTCTCATATCTGAGACAAAAATATAACAATCCGCCCTAATCCCGCTGCATAAGCGTAAAAGTTTAGAATTTCATAACTACTCAGGTACCCCCATCGGGGGGGCAAAAAAGTGCATATTCGGGGGACAAAAACCTGATGCAAAGGCATTATACGGATG
>CALBPX010000099.1 GCA_937899055.1 uncultured Bacteroidales bacterium | reverse complement strand
AATTACGAACTCATTTCAAATCGCGGTTGTCAAAGAACTGTTATAAAATATTAAAATTCAACTATTTACAAGCTTGGAGGCGGCTTTTAACGCATCACTAGTGATAGCAAATATTTATTTCGTATATTTGTCAGCTTATGAACAATCAGAAGGAAATATTGGAAGCGGTTGCTTCTTCGGAATATAAAGAAGGTTTTGTCACCGATGTGGAGCAGGAGTTTGCCCCCAAGGGGCTCAGCGAAGACATCATCCGGCACATATCGCTGAGAAAAGGAGAGCCGGAATGGCTGCTTGAGTTCAGGCTCAAGGCTTTCCGCAAGTGGCAGACAATGGAAACTCCATCCTGGGGCCATATCAACCTTCCGAAGATCAACTATCAGGACATAATCTACTTTGCCGCGCCAAAGAAGAGAGCCGCGGAGAGTCTGGATCCGGAGCTGGAGGAAACTTTTGAGAAGCTGGGCATTCCGCTCAAGGAGAGGAATATGCTGGGCGGGGTTGCAGTTGACGCCGTGTTTGATTCGGTATCTGTAAAGACAACCTTCAGAGAAAAGCTGGCGGAAAAGGGCATCATCTTCTGCTCGTTCTCCGAGGCCGTAAGAGACTATCCGGATCTGGTAAGGAAATATCTGGCCAGCGTTGTTCCGGTGGGCGACAATTACTTTTCCGCCCTCAACTCGGCGGTGTTCTCTGACGGTTCTTTCTGCTACATCCCAAAGAACACGCGCTGCCCTATGGAGCTTTCCAGCTACTTCCGCATAAACGCCTCAGGAACAGGGCAGTTTGAAAGAACGCTCATAGTGGCGGACGAGGGCTCCTATGTGAGTTACCTGGAGGGGTGTACGGCCCCGATGAGAGACGAAACCCAGCTCCATGCGGCCGTGGTGGAAATAGTTGTAAAGCAGGATGCGGAAGTCAAATATTCCACGGTTCAGAACTGGTACCCCGGGAACAAGAAGGGCGAAGGCGGAATCTTCAACCTTGTAACCAAGAGGGGCCTCTGCCAGGGGGCAAATTCCCGCCTCTTCTGGGCGCAGGTAGAAACCGGTTCGGCCATTACCTGGAAATATCCTTCAACTATACTCAAGGGCGATAATTCCGTAAGCGAATTCTACAGCGTGGCGGTTACCAACAACTACCAGCAGGCAGATACCGGCACCAAGATGATACACATGGGCAAAAACACCCGCAGCCGCATAGTAAGCAAGGGAATATCGGCCGGTTGCAGCGAAAACAGCTACCGCGGAATGGTAAAGGTGCTGCCCGGGGCAACCGGAGCCCGTAACCATTCTCAGTGCGACAGCCTGCTGCTGGGTTCAAAATGCGGTGCCCATACCTTTCCTCACATAGAAAGTGCAAATTCCTCAGCGATAGTGGAGCACGAGGCCACGACCTCAAAAATAGGGGAAGACCAGCTCTTTTACTGTATGCAGAGGGGTATTACTCAGGAAGATGCCGTGGGTTTGATAGTCAACGGCTATGCACGTGACGTACTGAACAAGCTTCCTATGGAATTTGCGGTGGAAGCCCAGAAGCTTCTGCAGGTTTCGTTGGAAGGGAGCATAGGATAAAAATTTTGTAAAATGGAAGAGATCATTCAATCTGTCATCAACTGGTTCAGCATAGACAACGTGCTGTTTGAGTTCATGGGCCAGAAAGTAAGTTCCCTGGAATGTCTTTCTACAGTTACCGGCCTCCTGTGCGTGCTGTTTGCCGTAAGGGGCAAGGTGTTCAATTTTTGGCTGGGATATGCATACAACATATTTCTGTTTCTGTTGTTCTATCAGCTGAGGCTTTATTCAAGCATGATTCTGCAGCCGATATCTCTTGTGATAAACTTTTACGGGCATTACCGCTGGACGCATCCGGGAGAGGATGAAAAAGACGGCAAGGACCGCCTGAAGGTTACCGTATTCAACAACGGCGAAAGGGCTGTGGTTTTGGCCATAGTGCTGATATTTATGTTCGTGTGGGGCTATGTGCTCTCGCGCGTGGATCTATGGATGCCGTCTTTGTTTGCAAACAAGGCCAGCCAGCCCTACTTTGATGCGTTCATCCTGGGCACAATACTCATGGCCCAGTACCTTTCTGCTCAGAAGAAGCTGGACTGCTGGGGCTGCTGGATGACGGCCAATGTCTGCAACATAATACTGCTGAGCCGCAACGGACTGGGAATTATGCCGTTTGTATATGCGGCCTATATAATACTGGCCATAGGAGGATTCCTCACCTGGCTCAAGATGTACAGGAAACAGCATTATCTGGACCTGAGGAAAAAGGTTGAAGAAAAACAGGCCAGGCAAAACAATTAGGATAAAATGGAAAATCTGCTTGAAATAAAGAATTTGCACGCCAGTATCGGCGACAGGGAAATACTCAAGGGAATAGACCTGACCGTAAAACCAGGAGAGGTTCATGCCATAATGGGCCGTAACGGCAGCGGCAAAAGTACGCTTTCTGCAATACTTGCCGGAAACTCCAGCTATACGGTTACAGAGGGCAGCATAACCTACATGGGAAAAGACCTTCTGAGCATGCCTCCGGAGGAGAGGAGCTGGGCTGGAGTCTTTCTGGGCTTTCAGTATCCAGTTGAAATTCCTGGAGTTACAAATGTCAACTTCATGCGCACGGCCATAAACGAACACCGCCGTCAGAAGAATCTTCCTCCGCTTTCCGCCGCCGAATATCTCAAGCTCATGAGAGAAAAGATGGCATACGTGGAAATGGACCCGTCGTTTTCTTCAAGGGGCGTGAATGTGGGGTTTTCCGGCGGAGAAAAAAAGCGGAACGAGATATTTCAGATGGCTATGCTGAACCCTACGCTGGCCATACTGGACGAAACCGACAGCGGACTGGATGTAGATGCCCTGAGGATAGTGGCAAACGGAGTCAACCGCCTCAAGACGGCCGATAACGCTTTCATTGTAATAACCCACTATCAAAGGTTGCTTGACTACATAGTTCCGGACATAGTTCATGTCCTGTACAAGGGGCGCATAGTAAAGACTGCCGGAAAGGAACTTGCCGCAGAAGTGGAGGCCCACGGCTACGAGGAATTTGAAGTATAATGGAAGGACTCAGATACATACCCAAGAACGAGCTTTTTGAATGCAGTGCATCTCTTTCGGGGGCAAGCAAGTTCTTTGTCTGGGACGGAGCGCCTCAGGGGTTGCCTCTCAGGGCTATGCCATGCCTTGCAAGCGGGGCAGGGTTTGACGTTTCTTCAAGGATGGGGCATCTGGACTTTAACCCCGGATATGACGGTGTTCCCAAAGAGGCCATTGACGCCGTTTTGCAGGAAGGGGTTCTTACGCAGATTATATTCGTGAGGGTTTTGCCCTCGCCGCAGAAGAGCCGCCTGCGTCTCAGCTGTGCAGCCCCGGGGAAATTCAGCGCGGTTCTGTGTTTCCATACAACGGGCCGCCAAAGGTTTTCTTCGGAAAATTTTGTGGAAGTTTCTCTGGCACCCGGAGCCGAACTGGACCTTACCGTAATGCAGAACGAGAATCTGATATCCAGACACAGATCCGATTTCAGGCTCAGCGTGGAAGAAGGCTCTTGCCTGAAGATGAACATCATAACCCTCAGGGGCGGAAACACATCCAACAGGATACATTGCCTGCTTGCCGCCAAAAATGCGGAGTGTGTGCTTAATGGGCTGTATCTTGCAGACGGCCAGCAGGTTATAGATACGGATATAACGCTTTTGCACAATGCGCCGGAGTGTAAAAGCCGCCAGCTTTTCAAGGGAGTGCTGGCCGGAAACGCCCGGTCAAAATTCACCGGAGAAGTGGTGGTGGCCCCATGCGCCCAAAAGACGGAGGCCTATCAGGCCAACAACAACCTGCTGACCTCAGATACCGCCAGGGCGTCTTCCGACCCTCATCTTGTAATATATGCAGATGATGTAAAATGCTCCCACGGATCAACCTGCGGAAGCATCGGCGACCAGGAACTGTTCTACATGAGGTCAAGGGGTATAAGCGAACATGAGGCGCGGATTCTCCAGCAGCAGGCTTTTGCCGGAGCCGTACTTGAACAGGTTTCCAATCCGGACCTGAGAGAAAGGCTAACAAGCCTTGTAGAACACAGGCTCAGAGCCCAAAAATAAAAACCGCACCCTGTGGAACAGAAGGGTGCAGTTTTTAAATACTAAAACCTAAACCTACACAATAAAGATGCAAAGCATACTGTTTATGTTGCATCGCCTGAAAAAAATTGTAAATTTGGCTAAGAGGCCCAAGCCATGGATAAAAAGAAAATATTCATAGCCATACATTATCTTGAGGTGGGAGGTGCCGAAATCAGTCTGATAGGCCTTCTCCAGAGCCTCAACTATTCCATGTATGACGTGGATCTTTTTGTTTACAGCCACCGTGGCGAGCTTATGGAATATATTCCGGAGCAGGTAAACCTTCTTGAAGAAAAAGGTTGCTACCCATATTTGGAGGCTCCTGTGACCAAGACCATAGCTCACGGCCATATAGGCTTGGCACTGAGGCGGCTGTATGCAAAGCTCAGATATGCCAAGTATAGACGGTCACATTCCTGCCACGACGATTTTCCGCTGCATTACATAATAGCGGACACCGTTCTTGGCGCCCTTCCTCAGATAGGCAGAAAAGAGGGCTATGACCTTGCCATAAGCTACCTTAACCCTCATGCCATAGTCCTTAAGAAAGTTAAGGCGGCAAAGAAGGCCTGCTGGATACATACAGACTTTTCAAAGGTGGGCGTGGATGCGGCTATGGAAGAGGGTGTATGGGGTGCGTTTGACCATATAGTTTCCATTTCGGCGGATGTAACCAAGGGTTTCCTGAAGGTGTTTCCAGCCTTGGAAAACAAAATCGTTGAAATGAAAAACATACTGCCGGAAGCCTTTGTAAGAGAGCGGGCAGGGGGAGTGGACGAAGAATCTGTGCTGAAGGAAATGCCACGGCAGGACGGCGTTGTAAACCTTTTGTCTGTAGGGCGTTTCTGCTATGCAAAAAACTATGACAACGTTCCCGACATCTGCCGCCGGATACTGGAGGCCGGATGCAGGGTTTGCTGGTATCTGATAGGTTTTGGCTCAGACCTCCAGCTGATAGAAAGCAAGATAAAAGAATCCGGAACTCAGGACTGCGTAAAGATTCTGGGAAAGAAGTCCAACCCTTACCCCTATATGAAAGCCTGCGACGTTTATGTGCAGCCATCCAGATACGAAGGCAATGCCGTAACCGTGAGGGAAGCCCAGATGCTGGGCCGTCCGGTTATCATCACAGCCTATCCTACGGCAGGTTCGCAGGTAGCAGACGGCCGGGACGGATTTATTGTACCTTTGGACAACAAAGGCTGTGCAGACGGAATAGTTTCTCTCCTGAAAGACCCGCAAAGACTGCGGCAGATGGAGGAGAATCTGAAACATGGAGATTTTTCCAACCGCAACCAGACAGAGATAATAGAAAAATTGTTTGAGTAACTATGTTCAGCAGCGTTATACCGGCGGCGATGTATCCAGTGATATATATTGTATTCATTGCAATATTGACACTGGCTTATGCCATTGTGCTGTTCCCTATGGATTCGCGCTCGCTGTATGAAAAGCCCAAGGGCCTCTATGTTGCCGTAATAATTGCCCTGTTCCTTGCTTTTTTCCTGGGTCTCAGGCCGCTCTCCGGAAGATACTTCGGTGACATGCAGAGTTACAACACCCTCTACTTAAACTTTGCACAAGGTCTGCTGAAACCCCATACAGACACGGATGTCCTGTGGGGCAACCTGATGTATGCCTTTGCACAGGTGGCGGAAGCCAAATACTTCTTTCTCTTTGTAGAACTGGTTTACATAATTCCCCTGCTGATTGCATGTATAAGGCTGTCTAAAGAAAACGCTGCCCCCATATTTGTTTTTGTAATCTCAGCGATGAGTTTCTTTGCCTATGCAACCAACGGAATCAGAAACGGAGCGGCGTCCAGTCTGTTTGTCCTGGCCCTTACCTTCCTGAAGGGAGACTACCGGAACAAAATCGTCTATGCCCTGTTGTGCATAGCCTCCTATGGTTTTCATAACTCTATGGCCCTTCCGATTCTGGCCTCACTGGGAGCCTTCTTCATAAAGAACCCCAAAATCATGTTCTATGTATGGGGTGCTGCGCTGGCGGTAACGGTACTGGCCGGAAGCATGGTGTCGGACATGCTCTCAAACCTTGGATTTGACCAGAGGTTCGGCGAATATCTGAGCGGCAGCAACTATGAGAATACCATAACCAAAGAAGGGTTCCGCTGGGACTTTCTGCTGTATTCTTTCATGCCCATACTGCTGGGCTGGTATGTGATCTTCCGCCGCAAGGTATATACCAGAAGCTATGCAATACTTTTGGGCACATATATTTATGCCAACGCCTTCTGGCTCATGGTGATAAGGTCTCCTTATTCCAACAGGTTCGCCTATCTGAGCTGGTGCCTTTACCCAATAGTTCTTTCATACCCTATGTTTGAGCTTCCGGCATGGCAAAAAAGCCCGGGACTCAAGACTGCGGGCGTATTGGCAGGGCACTTCCTGTTTACGTTCTATATTTGGATAAAAATGTGGGGAGGAATGTAGGATATGAAGATATTGCACGTAATATCATCGCTGAGAACGGGAGGAGCGGAAAAGCTTGTAGTCCAGCTAACCTCTGCCTTGAAGGCCATGGGCCATCAGGTGGATGTAGCCTTGTTTGACGGCCTTGAGACGGACCTTAAACGCAATCTGGAAGAAACCGGATGTAAGATTTTTTCCTTTTCCAAGAGCAAGAGCATGAATTCTCTTAAAAGCATTTATTATCCGTGGCACATATTCAAACTGGCAAGGATAATGAAAGGCTATGATATAGTTCATACCCATAATACCACACCCCAGCTGTTTGCTGCCATAGCCAGGATTGGAAGAAAATCTCCCGTTCTTGTAACAACGGAGCACAGTACATTCAACCGCCGGCGCAATATGCGGATATTCAGGGCTATAGACCGCTGGATGTACAAAAAGTATGCTTCTATTATCTGCATCTCCGGCATAGCCAGCAGCAAGCTGACCGAATATTTAGGAACCGGCAGAAACATCTGCGTCATAAACAACGGGGTGGATATAAGCACCTTTTCCCAAGCCGAAGCGGACCCCTGTCTCAGAAAGGACTCCCGGCCTCATGTTGTGGTTATGGTAGCTGCCATGCGTCCTGAAAAAGACCATCCGACTCTCATCAGGGCCATTTGGCAGCTGGGCAGCCAATATGAACTTTGGCTTGCCGGGGACGGCTCTACGCGGGAATCGCTGGAAAACCTTACACGGGAGCTTTCCGTGGAAGACCGGGTTAAATTCCTCGGCTGGAGAAAAGACATACCCCAGATTCTAAAGAGTGCGGATGTTGTTGCAATGGCCTCCCACTATGAAGGGCTGAGCCTTTCCAGCATAGAGGGAATGGCTGTTTCCAAGCCCTTTGTAGCCAGCGATGTAGATGGGCTGAGGGAGGTGGTTCAGGGTGCCGGAGTGCTGGTGAGCGAAGCAGATGCCGCCGGCTTTGCCTCCGCCATAGAAAAACTCTGTACAGACCCCGTCCTGTCCGCCCAGGTGGCTCAGAACTGCATGAAAAGAGCCATGCAGTACGACTTTCAAACAATGGCCGTCTCATACAACAAAGTGTATGAGGGGCTCATCAAAGAAAAAGACAATGCCCCCAGGGCCGGAGGAACCCCATCCGCCGATGATGCGTGGATAGAATGATGCTATGGAGAAGAAAAAAATCATAAGGCTTACTACCGTTCCGCTTTCGCTGAATGTTTTCTGCAAGGATTTGCTGAAGGAACTTTCTGCGGATTACGAGGTTGTGGCCGTGTCTTCTCCAGGAAAGGATCTTGAAGAAGTTGCCCAAAGGGAAGGAGTCCGTACCATTGCGGTTCCTATTCAGCGCAGGATGTCTCCATTGAAAGATCTTGGTACGTTGTTTTCTCTGATAAGGATATTCCGCCGTGAAAAGCCGTCTATGGTTCACAGCATGACCCCAAAGGCGGGTCTTCTGGGAATGATGGCAGCCCGCATTGCCGGAGTAAGGGTGAGGGTGCATACTTTTACCGGTCTGGTGTTCCCAAGTTCAACCGGCCTCAGCCGCAGGATCCTGAAGACGACCGACAGGCTTACCTGTAGGTTTGCCACGCACGTAATACCTGAGGGAAAGGGAGTTATGAACGACCTGCTTCAAAACAGGATAACCAGGAAGCCCCTTAAGGTTCTTGGCTACGGCAATGTCAGGGGTGTGGATATGGACTATTACAGCCTCAGCGATGATGTGGTTTCTGAGGCCCGGAAACTTAGAAACGACAGTTTGTTCACCCTCATTTTTGTGGGAAGGGTTGTGGCCGACAAGGGAATCAACGAGCTCATAGAGGCTTTTTGCCGCCTGTATGAAGAAAATTCCCGGATGAGGCTTTTACTGGTAGGGGGCTTTGACGACGGACTTGATCCGGTGTCCGATAAGACCAAGGATATAATACTGAATCACAAGGCGGTAACTCTTTATGACTGGCAGAGCGACGTGCGTGCCTTTTATGCCGCTTCCGACTGCTTTGTACTGCCGAGTTACCGCGAAGGCTTTCCGAATTCTGTTCTGGAGGCCGGAGCTTTTGGCAAACCCTCGGTTGTTACAGATATCAACGGGGCCAATGAAATCATCGCTGAGGAAGAAAACGGGCTGATTGTGCCCCCGAAGAATGCAGAAGCACTGTACTCCGCAATGAAGAGAATATCTGAAGACCAAGAGCTTTACGGCAAGATGAAATCCAATGCAAGGCAGATGATTGCCTCCAGGTTTGAACGGGGGTATGTCTGGAGTTGCCTGAAAGATTTTTACAGGGAGGTTCTAAAGGATGTATAAACATTTTTTCAAACGGCTCCTGGACATCATACTGTCTTTTGTGGCTCTGGTGTGCCTGAGCTGGCTGCTGCTTTTGTCCATTGTGGTCTTGCACTTTGCCAACAAAGGTGCGGGGGTGTTTTTCCTTCAGCCCAGGCCCGGGAAGGATGAACGGATATTCAAGGTCATAAAGTTCAAGACCATGACCGACGAAAAGGATGCTGCCGGTAACCTTTTGCCCGATGCCCAGAGGCTTACCAAAGTAGGGAAATTTGTCCGGAGCACATCTATAGACGAACTCCCGCAGCTGATCAATGTACTCAAGGGAGATATGTCGCTCATAGGTCCTCGTCCGCTGCTTGTCCAGTACCTGCCGCTTTACAGTCCGGAACAGGCTCGCAGGCACGAGGTGCGTCCGGGTATTACCGGATGGGCTCAGTGCCATGGCCGCAATGCCATAAGCTGGGCCGAAAAATTCAAACTGGATGTGTGGTATGTTGACCACCTGACCTTTTTAACCGACTTAAAAGTTATATTTGTAACGGCTAAGAAAGTTCTGATGCGAAACGACATAAATTCCGCAACATCTGCAACTATGGAGTATTTTAACGGAAATAACTGAACTTAAACATAAACTGAAAAATGTATTTGTACGGAGCTAAAGGACACGGAAAGGTTGTAAAGGAAATCCTTGAAAGCAACGGGGTTGCCGTAGAGGCTTTCATAGACGACAATAAAAGCCTTGATAATGAGGGCAGTATTCCGGTGAAACATTCTGTTGGGAATCTTTGGGGGGGGTATTATAATCAGTATTGGTGACAACAAGGCCAGGAGAGAAGTTGTAGAGAAAATCCTGTCCGTCAACCCTGATGTAAAATTTGCAAAAGCCATACATCGTGCGGCGGTAGTTTCTCCTTCTGCGGAAATAGGATGCGGCACGGTTGTCATGGCGGGTGCCGTTATCAATGCGGAAAGCAAGATAGGGAAGCATTGCATAATCAATACCGGAGCATCTGTAGATCATGAATGTGTCATCGGCGATTTCGTCCATATTTCTCCTCATTCCACACTTTGCGGGAGCGTTACAGTAGGGGAAGGAACCTGGATAGGGGCCGGAACCATTGTCCTTCAGGGAGTAACCATAGGAAAACGGTGCACAATAGCTGCCGGCAGCTGTGTCAGCAAAAACATTCCGGACGGCTACCTTGCAGCAGGCAACAGATGCCGCATTCTGAAAAGGATAATCAGATAAATTCTCACCTAAAAACCGGACAGAAGTGCAATTGATCAAGAAAATATACAGGCTGTTCCGTCCTACTGCCGTAAAAGGCAGAGGTAATGTAATCAGTGTGAAATCCAGGCGCAGGAATTTCATCATCCGGGTCAACGGCAACGACAACATTGTGGAAATAGGAGAAAACAGCCGGCTGACCAATACTGAAATTGTAATTTACGGCAATAACAACCGTTTGATTGCAGAAGAGGGCTCCAAGTTTGACGGGCCTTGCACCATTGCCATGTACGGAAATTCCTGTCTGAAAATAGGCAGCAACAGCGGCATCAGGGGAGTTTCCTTCGTACTCAAGGATGCGGATATAACCGTTGGGCGAAACTGTATGTTCGGCTACGGAATACTTTTGCGCAACAACGATGCCCACAAGGTTTTGGACAAAGACGGCAATATTACAAACAAGGCGGCTGACATTATAATAGGCAACCATGTATGGCTCTGCGAAAAAAGCACGGTCCTCAAGGGAGTGAACGTTGGCAGCAATTCCATAGTTGCCTACGGAGCCGTGGTTACACGCAGCTGCCCGGAGAATTCTGTCATGGCCGGAAATCCTGCAACGGTTGTCAAGAATGAAATTAACTGGCTCAACAAGTAGATTGGCGCATAATTATTATATTTGTAAGACATTCACTGTTTTAAAAAAGGATATGAAAATGAAGCACGGATATTTTGTTTTTCTTTTGGCCGTTGTTTTTGCTGCTGCCTCATGCCGCAGTGCAAGGGAAGTAGTTTATCTACAAGATTCCTTTGACAACGACATCCAGAATATCACAAACTATCAGGATATAAGAATCAAGCCAGGAGATATGCTCTCCATCTACGTCAGCCATAAGGAGCCTCAGCTTGCAGCTTTGTTCAACATGGCTCAGCCCACTTCCAAGACAGAAGGAACCGGCAATAACGGCTACACGGTAGATTTCAACGGCGAAATAGACTTTCCGGTAGTTGGCAGAATCAAGGTCACGGGCCTGACCAGAGGGGAACTTTCAAACCTGATAAAGAACCGTCTGGATGAAACCGGCCTTCTCAAAAACGCCGTTGTTACGGTTGCATACCAGAATTTCAATGTTTCCGTTCTGGGAGAGGTCAACCACCCCGGCAAGTTTACAATTCAGAGCGACCGTGTATCTCTGCTGGACGCCATAGCCCTGGCAGGAGACCTTACGATTTACGGCCGCCGCGACAGCATAATGGTCATAAGGGAGAATGACGGACAGCGTCAGATTCTGTACAACAACCTGCTGACCAAAGACGTGCTCAACTCCCCGTCGTTCTATCTTCAGCAGAACGATATGGTTTATGTAAAGCCAAACCGTATAAAGGCCCAGCAGAGCGGCATCAACCAGAACAACAATGTAACTGTTTGGATAACGGCCACATCTCTTCTGGTAACGGTTCTGACACTGTTGTTCAAGTAGTTTTACCCGATCATTATGGCAAAAGAAGAAATCAAACAAGTTGAAACGTCCGGCAAGGGCAACGGTTCACAGATGACATTGAGAGACTTGGTTTCCATTGTATGGCTGAACAAATGGTGGTTTGTGCTGTCTGTGTTCATCTGCGTTCTTTTGGCGGTTCTGTATATCAAGAAAACCCCCAAGACCTATTCCAGAACGGCGTCCGTGCTGGTAAAGACCAAGAATTCCGGTGGCAGCGGAATGAGCCAGAGCGCTGTTTTCCAGGATATAGGCATAATGGGCATGATGAATTCGGACGTAAACAACGAGCTGTATGTATTCAAGTCATATCAGCTGATGAGCAATGTGGTGAACAGGCTCAACCTTACGGTCAACTATAACATACCATACGGGCTGAGTCACCTCAACCTTTACAAACTGACGCCGGTTGACGTAAGGTTCATAGATGCCAACCCCAACAACTATCTCAGCCTGAAACTCAAGATACTCACCGATTCTACCGTTCAGATGACGGGCTATGGGGCAAGAAGCTCCGAGCCTTTGAACATAGCCCTGAACGATACCACAGACACACCTCTTGGAAGGCTCTACATGACATCTACAGACAGGATAGGAATGTACAAGGGCCAGACCATAAGCGTTTATAAAGAACCGTTCAAACCCACCGTTCTCAAATATCTGGGCAAGGTAAACGTAGTAATAGCAGACCGTCAGGCCAGCGTAATAAACCTTTCTATGAAGGATGTTTCAGAGCTGCGAGCCGAGGATGTGCTCAACACCCTGATTGATGCCTACAACGAGGAGAACCTTGCAGACAAGAATGCCGCTTCCAGAAGCACGGAGCAATTCATAAACGACCGTATAGAAGTCATAAACGAGGAACTCGGAGCAGTTGATGCCGACATTGCAAGCTACAAGTCCTCCGCAGGTCTTACGGATGTTACAACGGAGTCTTCCGGCTATGCTTCGGAGGGCAGCGAATACCGCCGTACGGTTTTGGGAATTGAGAACCAGCTCACTCTTGCAAAGCAGATTCAGAGCCATATCAACAACCCCGGAAACCGCAACCAGCCGCTTCCTTCAAACCTGGGTCTGGATGCCGGAATAGAAAGCCAGATAAACCAGTACAACAACCTGATGCTTCAGAGGAACAAGCTTTTTGCCTCCAGCTCCGAAAACAACCCGCTTGTTCAGGACCTTGATGCTCAGCTGATTCCTATGAAGCAGACTATAGCATCCTCTATAAACAATCTGGTAAATTCGCTGAGTATGCAAGCCGGAAACGTACGCTCCAGAGAGGCTATTACAAGAGGCCGCGTGGCAGCCATTCCTCAGCAGCAGAACAAGCTCACATCCAAGGAAAGGCAGCAGAAGATAAAGGAGGAACTTTATCTGTATCTGCTCAATAAAAGAGAGGAGAACGCACTTTCCCTTGCAATGACTGAAAGTTCCATAAGGGTGATAGACAAGGCCCGCGGCCCGCTGTCGCCGGTTGCTCCCAACAGCAGGTTCATAGTTTTGATAGCCATAATACTGGGTCTTCTGATTCCGGCCGTGATTCTTTGGGTGAAAGATCTGCTGGATGTATATGTCCGCAACCGCAAGGATGTTGAAGATAATGTAGGGGCTCCTTTCCTCGGCGAAATTCCCAAGAAGGAGGGTATGGAAGGGCGTCAGATTGTGGTCCGCGAAGACGGGCGAGACTCCATATCGGAGGCCTTCCGCATCATCCGCACCAACATGGACTTCATGAATGTAACCAACGGCGAAAAGCAGGTTGTGATGTTCACTTCCCAGACTCCGGGCAACGGCAAAACCTTTGTTTCCACCAACCTGGCGGTCAGCTTTGCCATGGCCAACAAGCGTATTATCCTCATAGACACTGACATCAGAAAATCCACCCTGGAAACCTTGCTGAGCAAGACAGACGAAAGGGTAACTTCCGGCATGAAGGGCCTTACAACCTACCTGAGCGGCCAGACAGACGATGTTTCGCAGATAATACATCGCGGAGCATTCTCCAGCAAGCTGGATGTGATATTTGCAGGCCCCATTCCGCCAAATCCTACGGAGCTTCTGATGACAGACCGCCTGAAACGCCTGACGGAAGAACTCAAGAAAGACTACGACTACATCTTCCTGGACAATGTGCCCAATGGTCTTGTTGCGGATGCCAGCATAGTGAACAAACTCTGCGACCTTACCATTTTTGTCATCCGTGCAGGCGTAATGGACCGCCGTCTGCTGCCTGAGGTTGACAAACTCTACAAAGACAAGATGCTCAAGAATATGTGCGTAGTGCTCAACTCTACGGAGCAGAGCAAGTCCGGTTACGGCTATGGTTACGGATACGGATACGGATACGGTTACGGCTATGGTTATGGAGAGGAGGAATATGAGGGCAAGAACAAAAGGAAAAAGACTTGGTTCAGAAAATAAGCAAACGAATCTATAGATGTTTTGGTTTAAGAAGAGTGTAAAAGGAACAAAGTTCCTGAAAGACGCCACGGACATACATTGCCATCTTCTGCCGGATGTGGATGACGGAATGGACTCTCTGGACGAAAGTTTTGAACTGCTTTCTCAGGAAGAGATGGCGGGGGTAAAAAGGGTGTACCTGACACCCCACAACATGGGAATAGAGGGCGCCGTAGTTGACAAGGATTCCTACGGCGGACATCATCACCGCCACAAGAAACCCACGGAAGAGGCAGAAGGAAACTCCAGCGTGGCAATAATGGAGAAAAACCAGAAGCAATATGACCTTTCGGGTAAGGAAAGCGCCTATGTTTCAGAGCCCAAGGGAGGCTTCAGCAACGCTCATCTGAGAGAGCGGTTTGAACTTTACAAGAGTTTTTACACCGGATCCATAGAACTCCGCCTGGCATCTGAATATATGATGAACAAGGAGTTTGTTACAAAAGTGGAGAACAAAGACCTGCTCACATATTCAGACGGAGTGCACGTGCTTGTAGAAACTTCTTACTTTTCTCCTCCGGTGGATATGGATGACATCCTCTACGGGCTTTCACTTGCCGGATACAAGCCAATCATAGCCCATCCGGAAAGATACAAGTACATGTCCAAGTACGATTACAAGAAGCTCAAAGACAAGGGTTACGAGTTTCAGCTCAACTATCTTTCGCTTTCGGGCTACTATGGACCGGAGGTTTACGAAAGGGCCTTGGATCTGCTGGACAAAGGCTATTATAATTTTACCGGAAGCGATTTCCACCGCATCTCCACTTTCTATCATCAGATGGATTATCTGAAACTCAAGGGCAGGCGTGCAGATCAGCTTCTGGAACTGTTTGACAATAACTCCAAGCTTTAGGCCGTGATACCCAAGACAATACACTATTGCTGGTTTGGCAGGAACCCCCTTCCGGCTTCGGCGGTAAAGTGTATTGACAGCTGGCGCAGACTCCTGCCCCAATATCAGATAAAGGAGTGGAACGAGGACAATTTTGATGTTGGCATAAACAAATATGTCCAGGACGCTTACGGGGCAAAAAAATATGCCTTTGTGAGCGATTTTGCCCGTTTCTGGATAATCTACAACTATGGCGGAGTTTACTTTGATGTAGATGTGGAGGTTGTAAGGCCCATAGACGACATTGTGGAAAAGGGCCCGTTCTGGGGTCTGGAAAACGATGCCGGAAGCAGCCCCCTTGTGGCCGCCGGCCTGGGAATTGGTGCTGAGGCCAAAGACCCTGTCTATAAAGAAATTATGGAACGCTACAACTCTATGAATTTCTTTGAGGAAGACGGCTCCATCTCCAAGTTCTCCATGAATCCGATGATTTCCGAACTGTTCATATCCAGGGGGCTCAAGGGAAACGGCACCGTAGAAAATGTGGGCGGCCATTATTTTTATCCCCGCGATTATTTCAATCCTCTGGACTATTTTACCGGAAGGCTCAGAAAGACGGAGAATACCCGCTCAATCCACTGGTTTATGGCAAGTTGGCTTCCTGAGCCCAAGTGGAAGAAGAAAGCCAAGCAGCTTTTTCACCGCATATTAGGGGTAAAATTATCGCAGAGAATAAAGAAGAGGCTTTCTATCTGAGCTTTTTCAGACGGCCTGCCTGCCTTGCCACAAACACCTTGAAATTCAGCCATCTGACATGTCTGAAAAGATAGGCCTGCTCGCTCAGGTAATTCTTGAAGCGGCCCCAGGCGTTGAACGAAGTGTCCCAGGTTTTCCTCTGCTCCGGCTCTAAAATGAGGCCGGCTATTTCCTTTGTCTCAGCGATGTTGTCCGTTATGTGGAGGGAGTGTTTGCCGTCGTGGAAAATGTTCCTGAATTCTTCTTTTTTCCTGAGTATGTCTTCAAGCGGAAGGTCTGTTGAGAAGAATACGAATTCAACGGTTCTTGAAGGACCGTAGCAGTTTGTGGCCTTGTCCATTACGGCAGCCTTGCTTTTTGTCCAGTCCTGAGCTTTGTAGATGAGTCCTACAAAAGAAGACAGGGACTTGAGGTTTATCTTTTCCGTTTTGACGTAGCAGATTTCCGAAAAACCTGAGATGAGTTTGAGGGCTGTTTCCTTTTCCTTGTTTGAGATCTTCGGCCACAGACAGGCGACATAGACATTGTCTTTCCAACGGAGCATCTCCTGCATTATGGTGTCTGCGGTGCTGCGGTGCAATCCTCTGGCCAGGAAATAGTTGTAATTGAACTCGCATTTTCTGACAACATCCTTGAATCTGGCCGTCTGAACCTTCTGGTCGAAGAAGGCGGCGGCGGCAATCCTGTGCGAGCCGTCCAGCGAAACGCCGTCTCCGTCCAATGGAATGACAGATTTTTGGGAGTCGAACCCGTTCTCCTTCATGTCTTCAATCAGAGAGTCAAAGGCTTTTACGAAGTCCTCTAAGGAAGTCTTGTCGTCTCTTCCCGGCTCTTTTCCATCTGGATTGAAAACCTTTATGTGCTCAAGATAAACCTTCAGGGCTCCTTGCGGGTCCTCCTGCCGGTGGGCTATGTAGTAAAGCTTGGCAAACACGTCGAACTTCAGGCCTGTCAGCAGGCTTTTGGCAGCTACGGTTTCCAGGGAATATTCCTTTTGGGCAAGGCCGTAGATGTTCACCGTATGCGTTTGAAGTTTAGCTATAATTTCCATAGGACAGGTCTTTTAATTCAGCCTTGGCTCTTTCTTCCAAGATGCTTTACCCTTACCAGAAAATCTATGACGGCCAGCTTTGCATCGTAGGCAAAATGCCTGAGGCGCAGCCCGGCATCTTTCTTTATCATCCTCCGGTTTATGCCCGCCGCCCGCCTTAGCGGAACGTGTTTGTCTGTGCAGTAGGTGTAGGTGTAACCGTTTTTGGCCATGAACGCCTCCAGATAGGCCAGAAGGCTCTGCTCCGCCGCATTTTCATCTACGGTAAGGCCCAGTTCCCGGGCCATGTCCGTAAGCCTCCGGCGGTATTCGGCAGAAAGGGTGCTTTTCTGAAGAATTGCATGATAGACAAGGGAGTAGAACAGGTTAGTCCTGTCCATTATGTAAAAGCCCTTGTATGGGATTCTGGAATTGAGCATATCTTCCTGCCAGGCGGTGCAGTAATAGCCGTCGCCAACCTGCCTGAGATCCAGACTTGCCTTTTTGCCCTTGATGTTTATGCAGTAATGCACTCCGTCTGCCTTGCCCGGGTTTGAGGGTTTGGCCGAAATGGCCTTTGCAACCTCTGAGGCATTGCGGCAGAGCAGGTCTATGTCGGCATGGCCGGCCATAAAGACCTCATCGCTGAGGAGTTCGTCAAAATTTCTGAGCACCAGATATTGGCATCCGGCCTGTTCCAGAAGGAGAGTTACTTCTCCAAAGTTTTGGTATGTGGCTATACTGCTCATCTTTCGGGTTTATATGGAAGTTCGGTTGGTTTCTTGCCAAATAGCCGGCTATATGCCCTTTTGGGCAGGCTGAGGATGTTTCTTACGCTGCCGTGTCTTATCAGGAACATTTCCTTTGCGCTGAGGCCTATCCTGTTACGGGCCTCTTCCAGATATTTTCTGAAGATTTCTCCGACTCCGGCATCCGCCCTCTTCTGCGACAGGCTGTAGTGCAGGCCAATGGTCTTGACCAGCTGCTTTTTCATGAGACGGCTGAGGGCAGGGTATTTTTCATCTATGAATGTAAGTCTTTCTTCCAGTCCGCACAGAAGGTCTATGCTCTTTCCGTTGAAGCTGCCGCTGATGCTGGAACTTCTCTGAGTGTAACACAGTACCGGAGAGGGAACATACCCCACGTTCTGCGCCCTGTCAAATACCAGATGCTGCCAGAAGGAGTCTTCAAAGTAGCGGCCCTTTGGAAAAGGAAGGTCTTTTACGATGTCTGCAAGATAGAGCTTCCCCCATGCAAAGTTCTTGATGTAGTTGTTCTTTACGAGTTCCTTCATGGCTGCCTCTCTGCCAAGTACAATGGGCTTGGAGCCTCTTTCAAACCATCTGTTGTCGTAAACCAGCCGGCCTTCCTGTTCGTACAGGTAGTAAAATCCGCCCTGAACCACCTGGCAGTTTTCTTTTTCTGCAAAACCGTACAGAAGTTCAAGGGCATTGTCCGTAAGAAAGTCGTCCGAATCCAGGAACATTACATATTTGCCGGTGATGTAAGGGTAGGCGGCGTTACGGGCGTCCGAAAGCCCTCCGTTTTCCTTGTGCAAGACTTTTATGAACGGATGCTGCAAGGCAAGGCTGTTGCAGAGTTTTCCGCTGGAATCGGTGCTGCCGTCGTCTATCAGAATCACATCAAAGCCGCGGAAACTTTGGCCGAGCAGGCTGCCTATGCATCGCTGAAGATAATCCTCAACATTATAGACAGGAACTATCACCGTTATTTTTGCATTGTCTTCTTTCATTGTCCGCAGTTTTTGTTTCCAAGCCCGAAAAGGCTTCTGAGCCTTACGGCCACGGCTTCCCGTTCGGCCTTTTTAAGCAGTAAGAAATATGTTGCCAGCCCCAGGGTTGCCAAATTGGCCAGGGCCACCAGCACCACTCTTAGGAAAGACTCGTTCATGTTCAGATGTATCAGAACAGACGGTATGCAGCAAAGAGCTGTAACCATAAGGTTTACAAGCAGGGTTACCAGTACCCTTGAAACGGAGATTTCTGCCACCAGCCTCTTGAGTATCAGCAGGGTGCCTGTGAGTATCAGGGCTCCGAAGGCCAGCGTTACCCAATAGGTGGAAAGCGGCCCCACTCCCAGTTTCAGAAGGAGGTATGAAACCGGAAGGCTCAGCAGGTAAAGCCCTCCGTAAACCAGGCTGAAACGTTTTACCTTGCCGGTTGCAAGCACGCCGTAAACTATGACATTTGTAACCAGATTGAAGAACCCCACCAGCATCTGGATGCTGCAGAACTCAGCGGCATATTCTATGTCCTGAGCCAGCCACAGGCGGATCAGGTATTTCATTTCAAGTATGGCGGGTGCGGTCATACAGCCCATGATGAGAACGGCGTATTTTGTTGAAATACAGATAGAATCCGACATTTCGGAGCGCTTGTCCTGAGCGTAGAGCTTAATTATCTTGGGCGAAAACGCACTCGTAACATTGTTTGCAAGGCTCATGATCATGCCGTAGATGGTGGTGGCCACGGTGCTTGCGGCATTGAGCAGAACTCCAAAGAAGATGTTTATCAGAAAGTTGTTTCCCCATTGACGGGCCGAAACGGAAAAATTCCTGAACAGGTTCCATCCGCTGAACGAGAGCATCGGCATTATGTACTGCCGGTCGGCCGAAAGCCTCAGCCTGCATTCCTGAAAATGTGTACGGCAGTAGATGTAGTAGATGAGCAGTACCGCAAATGTAACCCCAACAACCAAAAACGAATAGAGAATCAGCTTGTCTGCTGCCACAATTACCAGTACATAAACCATCAGGAGCTTGAGTACCGAGTTCAGGATTTCTATGTAGGCATAAACCCCCATCTTCTCGTGGGCTATGATGGAAGCGTTGAACGGAGTCTGTATGAAGGCCAGCACCATGCATATTACGCTGGCCTGGAATGTCCAAAAAGCGGCGTACATTCTTTCCGGCGGAATAATCAGCCTGTGGTACAGGAACCAGAGCCCGACAATTTCTATGATGACCACGCAGAGTACGGCTATGGCTATATGAGTGCTCAGGGCGGCGGAAAATGTCCTGTTGAGGGCTTCCCTGTTGCCTTTTCCAATGTTGAACATGAGGAAACGGCTGGTGGCGTTGCTCATGGATGTATTCAGGAAGGCTACCAGGGCCGTAATGCCTCCAACCACACCGTAGATGCCGTAATCTGTCTGCCCCAGTGCGCCCAGCACAACCCTGGATGTATAGAGGCCCACGGCCATCACAATCAGCATCCTCACAGAAAGCATTACTGCATTCTTTGCCACGGTTCTGTTTGATGATATCTGTGAGTCCATCCGGTTTTGCTGATTGTCATCCGCAGGTCCTTTGAAAGAAAGCCTGTGTCCAGAGGTGCAAGTTACTGATAAAATTCCATAATAGCCTCAGCGATGTATTTTATCTGCTCCTGAGTAAGATAGGGATGCATCGGAAGCGAGAGTACGTGTCTGGAGAGGAATTCGGAATTGCTGAGAGATTCGCCGGCATTGCGGTTAAAATCTTCCCGTTTCTTTGCAATACCCTTGAAAGCGGTCTGAGAGCTCAGCGGAAGTGGATAGTATATCATCGAGGGAATACCTCGTTCAGCCAGAAATGCTTTCAGCGCATCCCTGTCCGGGGTTTCTTCAGAGGCAGTGATGGACGGGGACGTCCGGTCTTTGACAATCAGAGTATATTGGTGATAGGTGTGGGTGGTGAAGTCCGATTCAACCGGCGTACAGATGCACCTTTCCAGAGGGTCGGCTGTCTTAAGGAGGGTGGTGTAGGCCGCCGCGGCTCTCTTCCTTCCTGCGATGTATTCATCCAGATGCCTGAGTTTCACATCCAGAACGGCTGCCTGCAATGTGTCCAGCCTGGAGTTGCATCCTATGATGTCGTGATGGTATTTGACCTTCTGGCCGTGGTTGGCAATCATCCTTATCCTTTGGGCCAGTTCGTCATTGTTGGTGAACAAGGCTCCGCCGTCTCCCATTCCGCCGAGGTTCTTGGTAGGGAAGAAGGATGTGCAGCCTATGTCGCCGATTGTGCCGGCCTTTCTGCCTTTGAAATCGGAACCGAGGGCCTGTGCGCAGTCCTCCACCACCTTCAGATGGTATTTCTCAGCGATGGCCAGAGTGGCGTCCATGTCTGAGCATTGTCCGAAAAGGTGTACCGGAACAATGGCCTTGGTCTTGGGAGTTATCAGTTCCTCTATGTGCTCGAATGAAGTATGGGCGTCCGTGTTGAAGGTTCTCGGGTTAACGTCGTACATCACAGGAGTGAGGTGCAGCAGGGCAATAACCTCCGCCGTTGCCACATAGGTAAAGGCCGGAACCAGAACCTCGTCTCCGGGTTCAAGCCCCAGAGCCATGAGAGCTATCTGCAGGGCATCGGTTCCGTTGCCGCATCCTATGACGTGCCTGACCCCCAGATACCGGGCCAGATTATCTTCAAACACTCCAACAGGTTTTCCCTTTATGAAAGCTGAAGAGTCAATCACCGTTTTAATTGCCGAATCTATCTCTTCCCGTATCAGACCGTGCTGAGCAAAGAGGTCTGTCATTTTAATTGTTTCCATATCGCTGAGTAGAATTACTTACAAATTTAATATATTTGTGAGACAAATATGGCAATACCCTTTTCTGGGTATTCCAGAGGCGCTTTTTATTATGTTATTTTGCAACAGATTTTAACCGCAAAATAGAAATAAACCAATCAAACATAATCATTAAACCTATGAAGAAAACAAGATTAAAAGCAAGCAGCCTGCTCATGGCCTTTGCCCTGCTTCTGATTGGAGGAAGCACATGGGCTCAGCGTCAGACGGCGGTTACCATCAACGGTACCGTTTCTGAGCAGGTGAGCTCCGGCACTGCTGCTCCGATTCCCTATGCTACCGTTCAGGTACTCGGAACCGGTCTGAGCACGGTTGCCAACGAAAAAGGAGAGTATGTCATCAAGGGCATAGCTCCAGGCACCTACGAGTTTGTAGTTGCTTCTCTTGGTTATGAGACCTTGAACCTTAAGGTAAATGTTACCGCCGCAAAGGCTGTGTACGATTTCCAGCTTAGGTTTGCGGATTTCCACCTTGACGATATAGTGGTAACCGCGGAGGCTTCAAAGACCGGTTCGGCTACGGCTTCAAAGATTAACAGGACGGCAATTGAGCACATTCAGGCAAGCTCCTTGGCAGATGTAATGGTGCTGCTTCCCGGCGCCGACATCACGGCCAGCACATTCAAACCGGACCTTCAGGGAGTAAAGACCCTTTCCGTACGCGGAGGAAATGCCAACGGAACAGCCATCATCATGGACGGAGCCCCGGTATCCAATTCGGCCAACATGCAGACCATGAGTGCCGCCATTGGAGGTGCAACCCCGGGCGCTGACGGACAGAGCCCGTCTTCCGGTATAGACCTGAGGACAATTACCACAGACAACATAGAGTCTGTAGAGGTAATTCAGGGTATTGCTTCCGTTGAATACGGAAACGCCGCTGCCGGTACCGTAATAGTAAATGCAAAGAGCGGCGTTGAGCCTCTTTCAATCAAGTTCAACACCAACCCCAACGTTTACTCAATAGGTGCCACCCACGGCGTGAGCCTGGGCCAGGGCAACGGTTTCATCAACTACGGCATAGACTATGCCTATTCCGTTGCAGACCCAAGAGAGGGTTATGACAAGTATCGCCGCTCAACCGGAAGGATAGCTTACGCAAACACCTTCTTCGGTGGAAAGTTCTACACCAACACCGCCCTGTCTTACCTCTGGACAAAAGACAAGGCAGAGCCCAACCCGGACGACGATACGGACTTCCGGACTTCCAACAGAAGAGACCGCGGATTCCGCATCAACCACAACGGCGAGATAAGGCTGAATGCCGGTTGGTTCAAGAACATCAAATACAATGTATCGTTCAACTACACCAACCGCTGGAGCTATTTCAAGGATCAGGGAACCAATGCAGACGTAGCATATTCCTACAGCAAGATAGACGGCTCCGTGCTTTCCAGCCGCCCCGGAGTAGTAATCTATGACGATGCCCATAAGGTTCTTACATGGTTCGGCCCCAACAACGAGCTCGAAAACGACAAGAGCTGGATTACCCCCGCTTCCTACGAATACGAGTACAATGTCTATGGCAAGGAACTCAACACCTTTGCAAAGCTGATGCTCAACTTCTCCGGAAATATCGGCTCTACCAGCCACCATATCATTCTGGGTTCCGACTTCAGCAACGACGGCAACAAGGGCCGCGGCAAAGTCTTTGACTATGACACCCCTCCTTACCGCAGCGTTTCTTACCGTTTTGCAACCCAGAGAGAAAGGGCCTACAAGGATATTCCTTTCATGAACAAACTCGGAGTATGGGCTCAGGAAGACTTCCGCGTTCCTGTATGGGGCGGAGGAGAATTCAAAGTAGTTGCCGGTGTGCGCTATGACAAGGTATGGCATGTTTCAGATGCATTCTCGCCCCGCATTAACGCATCTCTGGATCTGATACCCAACGTACTGAGCGTAAGAGGCGGCTATGGAGTCAGCATCAACGCTCCGTCTATGGCCTATGTCTATCCGGACAATGCATATTTTGACATGATCAACTTCAACAACTCCCTGTCTTCATCCGTTCCGGATGCCCAGAAGTTCCAGTTGATTACAACTCATGTTTATAACATCAAGAACGACGGCCTCAAACTCTCCAAGCAGAACAAGGCCGAAATCGGATTGGACTTCAGGATCAAGAAGGTAAAGGTTTCCGTAACCGGTTACAGAGACTGGAACCACAGCGGATACACCTTCTCCAAGGGTCTTTCGGACTATGCATGGGTAAACTTCCCGCAGTACAAGGTTACAACCTATCCTGCAGACGGAACCTCCCTTCCGGACCTGACTCTTGACAAGAACGGCAAGGTATTCCTCCAGTACACCAGCCCCCGCAACAACTCCTCATACGAGCAGAAGGGTATAGAGTTCGTGATAGACTTCGGAAGAATCAACGCAATCCGCACATCCTTCCTGGTCAACGGAGAATTCTACGACTACAAGAGCTGGAACAACGGCTACCTGTGGTACAACAAGAACGGAAGCGAAGAAGCCAACTACGGTATCTACGAATACAAGAATTCTTCCGGCATCAACAGGGAGCAGAACCTGATAACCAACTTCATTGTTACCCACAACATTCCAAAGATAGGTTTTGTGGTATCAGTTACCGCAAATGTAAACTGGAGGGAAAAGAGCTGGACTACCTACGGGGCCTGCGATACCATTCCGGTTAAGTATCTGTCAATTGAAGACGGTCAGATCCACGACTTCAATGCAAGTTGGGCAGACCCTTCAAATCCGGACTATGACACATGGCTTCCCATTCTGCGCAACGAGACCAACGGTGCCGTAGCATCCAACCGCCGCCAGAGGGAACCTTCCTACAATCCGGTTCTCTGCATCAATGTAAACGTTACAAAGCAGTTCAAGAACTTTGACGTTTCGTTCTTTGCAAACAATATGTTCAGAAGCACACCTCTGCAGTCTCTGGTCAAGAGCCCGGGAAGCAAGGTAAGGCGGAACTCCAACGTATTCTTCTTTGGTCTTCAGCTGACCGCACGAATCAAATAACTTATAGAGGAGCGTTATTATGAAAAAGATATATACGATAATATTTGCAGCAGTCCTGTCACTCCTTCTGCCTTCCTGCATTGATATGATGGACGATGTCAAGGATGTTGACAAGATAGAGACCATAAGCGTTGCATACAAGGTATGTGCAGCTACAGGATTCATTCCCAAGGGAGGAGAAATTACCCCTGACCCCAACTTTTCCACTCAGGGCGTAACGGTTACCTTTACCAACGTCAAGACCGGTCAGATATTTACGGCCGTTACAGGTTCAAACAGTATTGCAACCCTGGAAATAGAACCCGGCGTTTACTCCATAGGCGTAACCGGCCGTGCAACCCACGAGGGTTACCAGTACTTCATCAACGGCAACGTTCCCAGCATATCCGTGTTTAAGGATGTTACTGCGGAGCAGGCCGAAACCGACGAAACCTACCGCCTGGTAGTACGTCCGGCAAAGGTTGGTTCTCTCTGCTTCAGCGAAATTTACTATTGCGGAATAGCAAACTACTATTTCAGGGACCAGACCTATCAGTTCACCAACAACTCCGACGAAGTGTTCTATCTGGACGGCGTATGCTTTGCCCAGCTTCATCCGAACATTGCCACCGCCAACCTTCCTACATGGCCCGATGAAGACGGAGACGGAAACTATGTTTACAGCCTTATGGTATGGCAGTTCCCGGGAACAGGCACAGAATATCCGGTAAAACCCGGAGAGAGCGTTGTTGTAGCCCAGGAGCCCAGAAACCACACGGTGAACAACCCCAACTCATACGACAACTCCATGGCCGACTTCCAGACCTGGACCGGAAACGTTTCGCGCTACAATGCAGATGTACCCAACCTTACCTGCATCTTCTACACCACATGGAACAGCATGCAGTGGCTGACATCTGTATTCGGAGCATCGTTTGTAGTTTACAAGGCTCCTGACGGAACAACCTTGAACGCCGATTACTACAAAGACGCTTCTCACTATCAGAGCGAGGTTGGAAAGACTCCGAAGTATGCCAAGATTCCGGCCGACTGGATTTTGGACGGAGTTGAACTCCTTACCAATATGAACGCCCTGAACATGAAGAGGGTGCCCGGTTTCGTAGATGCAGGCGGCACATCAGTGGGTGCCACCTATTGCGGCAAGACCGTTTCAAGGAAGGTTGTTGAAAAGAGAGCAGACGGAACGCCCAAATATCAGGACACCAACAACTCTACGGATGATTTCCAGATTAACGACAAGCCTGCCATCCGCCGCAACGGCGAAAAGGTTCCGTCCTGGAGCTGGACTAATTTGTAAACACGGCAAAAGTTGAAAGTTATGAATAGAAAGATATTTAAGATAGCGGCCATATTGGTTCCGGCCATTTTTGCCGGTTTTGTGGCAATGGCTCAGACAGGTACCAAAGCTGCCATAGAAAGAGCCCAACTGGAGAACATCTGGCTCAACAATTCCGAGAATGCAGCCGGAGGTCTGGTGGATGCACCGGCCCTGATGGCAAATGCATATTTCGGATACGACTACACCAAGGGTGATTTCAAACCCATGCAGGTTGGCGAAAAGATAAATTCACTCAAATTCCACACAGACGGTGGAGGAATCTACAAGAATGTGGGCGGAATGTTTATCTGGGGAGACTTCACTTACACCAAAGACAATATTGCGGGAGCCAAGTGGAATGCAACCCTTGCAGATCCTACCCGCGATATGCCGTTCTTTGTAGCAGACGAGAATGTCAGCAAATGGAAGAACCAGACTTATGACCTGGGCTTCAAGGCTGCTTTTCCAAGGCTTATAAACGGCCATCTCATCATTGGAATATCCGGAACATATCAGGCAGCCATTGCAGCCAAGCAGTTGGACCCACGCCCCCTTACCAAGGTTTCGGACCTGAATGTGATGCCTTCAATCGTATGGGAATTCAACCCGTCCAACAGCCTTGGTGCGGTCTTCCACTATACCAGCTACCGCGAGGACGGTTCTGCCGAGAACATCAACCATCTTACAGACCAGAAAGGTTGGGAAATGGTTGCCCCCGGTTTCTTCAACGATGGAGTCATTGCCTCTTTTGCGGGTATAAACAAGCTGCGTAACTACAACGCCAATGCTCTGGGAGGAAGCCTCCAGTACAGTTTCCGCAACGAAAAGTTCAAGGCTTTTGTTTCGGCAGACTATCTGTACAGGGTTGAGGACGTGCTCTGCAACTATACCAAGCCTCAGATGAGCGGTACCGTAAAGAAGACCGTATGGGGTGCAAACCTGGCCTTCCAGTACAACGCCACGGAAAAGGACCGTGTATTCTTCCGCTACCGTTACGACAACAACGATTTACGCGGAATAGAGTACTTCCAGACCTACGACAACACCTACGAGGTTCAGAGCTACATCACCGACGCCAAGTTTGAACGTTCCAAGTTTGCAAAGAGGAACCAGTACTTCAACATAGACTATATGATTGCAGACGGAGACTCCTACACCTGGAAGTTCAATCTGAATGCGGTAAGTTCAAGAGACCATTTCACTTACTATGTTCCTGAAACCCACAAGGAGATCAACAACTTCTTCTTTGGGGCCGATGTTACCTACAACATGGTAATTGACACAAAGAACAGCCTGACGTTCAACCTCAACGGCGGAGTAAACAACAACTCCAAGGGAGTGTTCGACTATGGCGGAGTAAAGGAAGACAACAAGGCGTTCACCAACTTTGCCCTCATGGACTTCATCTATCAGAGTTCAGATTATAGCAAGATGGGCGGAAGCATTACCTACAGCTTCAGCGGTCTGAAGAGTCTGGCTTCTCTGTTTGTAAGCCTTGAGTGCAGCAGCATCAAACCCAAGGGAGACAACACCACCTGGGGCGCCGCAGTTGCAAAGTTCCCGTTCCTGAGTCCTTACCACGGGGCAGACCAGGAGAAGAGCATCTTCAAGAACAGGAAATTCATTTCCCTGAAAATAGGAATGACATTCTAGAAGTAATTTATAGTGAATAAGATGACAGGAAAATCATTCCGGATTATTCTGCTGCTTGCGGTTGTCTTTCCGCTGAGCCTTTCGGCCCAAAAGACGGAACGGCCATCCATAACCGGAAAGACATCGTTTGCAGTGATAATAGACAGCCACACTTTGGAAAAATGTGCTACGCAGGTGGCGCAGTACAAGGAAACCATCGAGGGTGAGGGCCTTCCCACTTTCGTGGTTTCCTCAAAGTGGGAGTCTCCGGAGCAGGTAAAGGAAGTTCTTGAGAAACTCTACAGGGAGGAGAACCTGGAGGGTGCGGTTTTCATCGGCGATATACCTGTTGCAATGATAATGAAAGCCCAATATATGACCAGCGCCTACAAGATGGACGAGCGCAAATATCCTCTGGAGACGGTGGCGGTTCCGTCCGACCGTTTCTACGACGACTTTGACCTCAAGTTCATCAAGCTGGCAGACTCTACAAAGGGCCTTCACCACTTCTACGAACTTGCCCCTGACAGCAAGCCCTACATAGAGTGCGACATCTACACCGGAAGAATCCAGGCCCAGAAGAGTAACGGCTGCGGCTGCAGGCAGATTGCCGCATATCTGGAGAAAGCTGTAAGGGAGCACAAGGCCGGCAACAAGTTCGACCAGTTTGTTTCCTACACCGGCCATGGTTCATACTCCAATTCCATAACGGCATGGAGGAGCGAACAGCAGATAGTCAGCGAGCAGTTCCCCGATGTGTTCAAGAAAGACGGAGAGGCCCGCTACCTCCGCTACAGCATGGACGATTACATCAAGCCGTCCGTGATTAAGGAACTCCGCCGCAAGGATGTGGATTTCATGGTGTTCCACGAACACGGAGATTACTTCAGGATGTACCTTTCCGGAGCACCGGAAGACCAGAAGCCTTCAGACTATCTCCACAACTATCTTCGCACAATTGCCCGCAGGAATCTGGACCGCGCAAAGCAGATGTGTGAAGAGTGGGGGCTCGATTCCACCTGGTATGCAGACTACAAAGACCCCAAGGCAATAGCCGCCGATTCTCTGCTGAACCTTAAGGAAGGAATCATCCTTGAGGAAGTCAATGACATAGCTCCAAATCCAAGATTCGTCATCTTTGACGCCTGTTACAACGGCGATTTCCGCAATCCCGACTTCATTGCCGGCAAGTTCATAATGGCAAATGGCAATTGTGTGGCAGGCTTTGCCAACAGCGTGAATGTCCTCCAGGACAAGAGCGCGTTCGACCTTCTCGGTCTTCTTGGAAACGGCGTCAGGATAGGCCTATGGGCCCAGCATATCAATATACTGGAGAGCCATATCATCGGCGATCCTACTTTCCGTTTCGCCCCCGAAAGGACAGACGAGAACCTCAACGAAGTGCTGACCATAAAAGACAATGCCTATTGGGCAGGCCGTCTGGACGACCCTAATCCGGAACTTCAGAATATCGCTGAGATAAAGCTGTTTGAAGGTAATTACCCGGGTATTTCGGACATTCTGCTGAAGAAACTGAAAGAGTCGCCATATGCAATTGTCAGATATAATTCTCTGCGATTACTTGAGAAGCTCGGCGACAAGAACTATTGGGAGGCCCTCAAGCTCAGCATTACAGACAGTTTTGAATTCATCCGCCGCATAGCAGTAACCCGCATGGGACAGGTAGGGGCGGAAGAGTTTCTGCCTTATCTGATAGCCGCTTATGTGAACGACATCCATGCCACAAGGGTGGTGTTCGACGCCACAAGTGCGCTGCTCTGCTTTGATGCAACGGTTGCAGAAGATGCGGTCAACCAATATTTCCAGGACCGGCAGTATTACAATGCCGACAAAGACCGCGGAGCCCTTCTGAAACTGATAATGGATAACCCTGCCAAGGCTTCCATAGAAACCATAGCGGACAGCGGAAAGAAATCCGGCTACCGGGTTTCTTACATCCAGTTCATGCGTAACCGTCCATACCATCAGAATCTTACTCAGGCTCTGAAGGTTATGGAAGACCCTCAGGACGATGTCCTGATACGCACCATGATGGCTGAGGCTCTTGCCTGGTGGAACCTTTCTTACCGCAAGGGCGAAATTGTGGATTCTTGCAGGAAACTTCTTGCCGACCCCGACACACCGGCCGAAATGAAGCCGGCCCTGATTGGAGCCGTAACACGTCTGACATCAAAGAAATAGGAGGCAGATATGAAAAAGATATTTTTAGCAGTTGTTTGGGTCTGCCTTGCAGTTTCGGCCGTTGGGCAGAACATCAAGCTCGAAAAGCCAACATCCAAGGCCGGCAACGCCTTTGCAATTGTAATAGACAACGCTACCTTTGAGGCCTGCAAGCCTCAGGTTTATGCTTATCGCGATGCAACTCAGGCAGACGGACTTTCTACCTACATCCTCCGCGGCGACTGGGCCGATCCTATGATGCTCCGTACGGAACTCAAGAAGCTCAACAAGAAGGCAAAGAATCTGGAGGGCATAGTTCTCATCGGCGACATTCCGGTAGCCATGGTCCGCAATGCCCAGCACATGACCACAGCCTTCAAGATGGACGAGGAGAAGTTTGACCGCAACGAATCCAGCGTAGGCAGCGACCGTTTCTACGACGACCTTAACCTTGAGTTCGAGTACATAGGAAGAGACAGCATAGATACAGATTTCTTCTACTACAACCTCAGGACCGACTGCGCCCAGCGTCTGAATCCTACCTACTATTCAGCCAGGATCAAGTATCCGGAAGAACTTGGCGGAAACAAGTATGAGGCTATTGCCGCCTTCCTTGAAAAATGCGTAGAGGCCCACAGGCAGCAGAATGTTCTGGACAACATCGTAACCTTTGCCGGACACGGCTACAATTCCGACTGTCTGATAACATGGATGGACGAGAGCATCACTCTGGAAGAAAACTTCCAGTTCCTGGGGAACTCGTCCAGAAACCTCAAGCAGCTCAACTTCCGTCATGAGGACTACATGAAGTACCGTCTGTTTGACGAGCTCCAGAGGCCGGAGGTTGATGCAATCTTCTTCAACGAGCACGGCTCAATAGACAAGCAGCACATATCCGAGTTTCCATCACAGGAAACTCCTGCGGACTATGCCAAGAAGTATCGTAACGGGTGGGGCTGGGACAGCGGTCCCTATGTCATCCTTTCCAGGGAAGTGGCCAAGAGGAAGAA
Source organism: uncultured Bacteroidales bacterium (assembly GCA_937899055.1). GTDB lineage: Bacteria > Bacteroidota > Bacteroidia > Bacteroidales > UBA932 > Egerieousia. The sequence continues at coordinate 30,467 of CALBPX010000099.1, read as the reverse complement.
AGCCGGAATGAGCGACGAGGATGCCGATGCCTATGCCAAAAGGCTCATCGACACCCTGTGCACAGACTTCCACGTAACTCCCAAGTTCTTTGACGAATGGTGGAGGCTCCAGCGCCTTACTCCTGAGGAGAGAGCGGCTGTAAACGAACAGACAAAGCAGGAAAGGCGTGAAATCATCATAGACCTGCAGGACCTGAAAGGTTTCAACCCTCAGCCTTACTTTGTGATGTTCAACGCCTGCTATAACGGCAGTTTCCACCGCAAGGGCAACATCAGCGGCTACTACATCTTCGGCAACGGCCGAACGGTAGTCTGCCAGGGCAACACCGTGAACGTACTTCAGGACAAGTGGACATACGAGTGCATAGGAATCATCTCTCTGGGTGCCAGGATAGGTGAATACAACCGTCTGGTTCCTTACCTGGAAGGCCATCTGATAGGCGACCCTACATTCCGTTTCAGCAGCGGAGCCGACATAGACTTTGCCGGAGTGATAGCTTCCCACCGCAAGGATGCTGCCTACTGGAGAAGCCAGCTCAACAGCCCTTATCCGGCAGTCCAGAACGTAGCTCTCCGTATGCTCAGAGATCTTGACCGGATATCCTCTGCCGAGATTCTCCAGAAGATGAAAGACAGCAAGTACGGCACTGTACGCATGGAATGTCTCACACTCCTTTCACAGATGGACAACGACACCTTTGCAGAAGCCCTCAAACTCGGTTTGAAAGACCGCTATGAGGTAGTAAGAAGACGTGCTGCTGACCTTTGCGGAAGAAGCGGAGACCCACGGGTGTTTGAGACAATGATGGATGTGTATGTAAACTATCCCGAGGCCAGAAGGGTCAGCTACAACATCTCCACCAACTTCCTCAACGTAAACCACGCAGCCCTTAAGGAAGCGTTTGACAAGGTGAAGCCTACCATGACTTATCTGGACAATGACGAGGTTGTGAAAGAAGTGGAAACCTCCATTGCCCGTAACAAGAAGAGATTTGACAAAACCGTAGAGGGAATACTCAACAAAGGTGCAAAGGAAGAAGAACGGATTTCAAATATTCGCATGACCCGTAACTACAACCTCCACGAGTGCATTCCTCAGTTCCTGGAACTTTTGGCAGACAAGGACAATTCCCTGGTAATAAGGCTCAACATGGCCGAAGCCCTGGGCTGGTATATATATTCCTACAGAAAGCAGGAAATCATAGACGGATGCCAGAAGATACTCAATGACGGTACGGATCTCGAACCCGAACTCAAGGCAGAGATAGAGCAGACCATCAACCGCCTGAAGTAACCCGTCTTGAGAACTAACGGTCTTCTCCGCCCTTGAAGATCCATGGCTCCTGCCAGTCGTAGGAGGCGCGCTTGAACGGCACGTCTTCCTTGCTGACCAGGCGGAACAGGACCGGATCTTCCAGAACCGCCCTGAGGTCGTGTTCCTTTCCGTTGATCTTGATGGTACGGTAGATGAGCCTGATTCCGTGGCTGTAGTCCGAGTAGAAGTTGCCGTGGCGGATGAACAGCGGCTGCTGAGGATGTCCGTCCGGATGGAACCATCCGTATATGGCCACGTGGCGGTCAAAACCAGGCTCATTTTCAAGCCTTGTGGTCAGGACAACGTCTTTCTTCAGGCCGGATACGAACTGGCCGAATTCAAGCCCTTTGGACCTCATCAGGGCGTTGATGGCATTGTTGCTGTCTTCAAAGCAGAGCGGCTTCATGTTCCTGTCTCCAACAGGCCGGAAGGGGAATATCTCAATTCTGCCCTCGGATGCTTCGTCTATCCTGTCTGAAAGGAATGTGGTAGGCAGGGAGCAGTACAGGGAGTCTGCAACCCTCTGTGCCGCCAGCGGGCCCATCGGCATACGCACAAAGTCCTCATCGTTGCCAACCGCAAGATAATCGGGGAGCACCCACATCTCAACTTTATATTTATGCGTTTCGCTTTTCACGGGGCCATCAGGGAAACCTTCAAGAGTAATACTTTGATATTTATGGCGAATCGTTACTGTGTATGTAATCTTGCGGAACTTTTTCAGGGCGGAAGGCACGTTGCCGGAGAGTATCTGCTTTGCGGTCAGGTCTTCCATATCCCAGAAGCCGGTATCCTGAATTATCTTTATGTAGGCTTGTCCGTCAGGGGCTTTTTCATTGCGATGAACATTCTGGAAATAAGGCACATCCAGATATCCTGCCCGCTGGTCAATCTTTGCCTTCTTCTGTGCGGAAACAGATTGCGGCATAAGAGCCAGAAAAGCGGCAGAAAACAATATCATCAACTTTTTCATATAAGATTGTTTAAGCTGAACAAAGATAACAATTATGGCTCTTGTAATCTCCGGCCCCAGTCATTACTATTTTATAATTATCAAAAAATGATAATTATTTTTTGGTAATGGAAATCAGATACTTTTCTTTTATCTCGATTGGGTGGTATTCAAGTTTGGCCTTGCGGAGGTTTTCGTCTCCGGAGTCGTCCTCGCGGTTGACCAGGGTGAATGCCGGAGTGTCTTCCGGAATGTTTTCCCTTTCCCGAAGAGTCTTTTCCATGTAGCCGAGGAATTCCTGGCTCATTGCCTGGTAGGCTCCGCGATACTCTGTCAGGGCTTTTTCTATGTGAACCAGCAGGGTGTCGGAGTTCATCTTTTCTCCCAGCGTGAAAGCCACGACCCGTCCTTCCACTCTCAGAAGTCCGCCGTCAAGACCCAGGGCCTTGAAATTGTTCAGGGCAATCCTTACGGCGCAGAATTCATTGGCTTTCCAGAAGTTCTCTCCGCAGCCGTTGCGGCGGCACCACTCGTCGTTCATCTGGAGGCACTCCTCAAGATTCTCTTCAGTAATAGGCTCAAACTTCCAATTGTAATTTCTCCTGAACCCATTGGCAAAGTTGCGCTTGGCCTGGTACTTCTTGCCCTTGAGGGTTCTCAGCGATTCTGCATCGTAGATGTAATCTGCCCCCATGCGTACCTGTTCTGCGGTGAACTGTCCGCCGAAATGCCTCTCAAGGAAATCCAGCTGACTCGGCAGTACTCCGTAGAAGGCAAGCTTGCCCTCATCGCTGAGCAGAGAACTCTGGCAGAGCATAGAGCTCAAAAGGTCTGCCGTCTGGGAGTCTTCGGCGCGGCCCGCCGGGAAGAGGTAGCTTCTCCGCCCTTCCATATTGTACTGTATGAGAACGAGATCTCCCACCCGGGCAACCTTGCTTTTGAAGGTGTTCCTCCACAGGTACTGGTAGGTGAAGTTGTAGTCTTCCGAGTTATAGTCTTTGGAAGCAAAGAGTTCCCTGATCCACTTGGAATCAGAGAGCTCTATGTCCTTGAATGTGATGTTGTCCATTTGAAAGCATTTGGTTGCCAAATCTTAACAGACCGGCAAAAAGCAGACATTTTGTTTTGTCTGTATCTATTTGATATTCAGCCATTCCTTGAGGGTCTTAACGGCTTCTTCCCTCATTTCCGGCGGCAGGTTGGAAATCCTTGCCCTATGGCTTCCACCTGGAGCAATGAAGAACTTTATGTTGTCGTGCCCCGGGCTGAGAGGCCTTACGGAAGACCACGGGTCCCATTCTCCATAGATGAACATCATCTTGTTGTCAGTAGTGGCTACAAAGTTTGTAAGGTTCTTGTACAGGGTCTTGTCAAACTTGAACTTGCGTCCGCCGGGCAGGAATATCTTTCTGAGATAACCCTTGGAAGACTTGATCTTGAGATACTTCTTGAACGGCTTGGTATCATATCCGTAGTAGCCGAGTTCCTTTGCAGCCTGTACGAAGAACGGGGCATTGTCGTCCCAGCTCTGGAAGTAGTCAGGACCAACCGCATCTACAAAGTACTTGAACAGCACATCGTCACTTTCCGTGGTGGCCGGGATGGTGCTTGTCTTCCTTCCCCACTGCCAGAAAGCAAACGGAAACTCCAGCACACAGTAGTCCAGAACTTCCGGAATGGAAATGTTGTACTTGACATTGTTCCTTTCGGACCATTCCGTAAGTTTCTGCTCCATTGCACTCCTCCGTTTGAGAATCTCCATCTGGAAGTTGTAGATTATGGCCCGGTCTTCGGCGGTTCCGGTGGAATCTCTTAGGAACGGTTCGTGCCTTCCGTCTTCCTGAGCCCTTGCAACCGGTCCTACGTACGGTACGGAAACGTCCACGTCTTTAGGGTAGAACATGGTGTAGGCCATGCAGTTCTGCCCGCCTTTGCTGATGCCGGTGGCTATCCACTTGCCGTAGAAAATGTGGCTCAGAGCCTTCCTTACTTCGTGCAGGTCTGCGGCCTCCTGCTCTGCGGTCATATAGTCCCAGTTGAGTTTTTCCCAGGTGATGGTGGAATCGTCCTGCATGAACGGAACGCTCTCATTGAAGTAGCGGTGTTCAACCATCACGTAGTTGCACTGGAGCAGGTAGGCAACCTCCTCGTCGTACCTTGGGTTGGCTCCGTACTTTGCCGTATATCCTTCCGTGATGATTACGGTAGGGGCCTTGAAGTTTGCAAATCCCACTATGACCCTCTGCTTGAAGAGGCCTTTCTCCGGATGCTTGTGGTCTATAGGCTGGGTGATGAACATCCTATACTTTGCCTTCAGATGCCCCTTCAGCTGTTCAGCCACCGGAAGCCTTTCAATATCAGAAAACCTGCCGAATGTCTGGGTGGGCATCACATACCTGTTGCACCAAGCAAAATCGTCCAGTACCAGAGAATCCACCGGAGAAGACGCAAATCTCGGCCCGGCCTGATACCTCAGGCTGTCTTCACCAGCCTTCTTAACATCTTTCCCTGTCTGAGCATAAACCTCGTCTCCAAAGAAAACGGCAAAACAAATCATCATCGCTGAGGCAAATGCCACAGCAATATTTCTTCTTAAGGATTTAATATTCATATCAACAAGTCTTTTATCGCGATAATACTATCCACAAATTTAGACAAAAGTCACCGATATTCCGTATATTCGTCTATCACGTTTTTATACCAGTACCATGAACATCATCAAGAAGGCTTTTAAATAATCAGGCATCAGTCAGGTAAAACGGCTCATCTCCGAGAGGATTTGAGCCGTATTTTTATTGCAGAAGTTTCCAAATCCTTATCTTTACAACTGAAATGGGACCTGTTTTCATAGCACTGCTTATTCCTTTCCTGGGAACCGCCCTGGGTTCGGCGTTCGTTTTCCTGATGAAACGGGAAATGCCGCCCCTTGTTCAGAAGATCCTCCTGGGATTTGCATCGGGAGTAATGGTAGCCGCATCCGTCTGGTCTTTGCTGATTCCCGCTATCGGCATGGGAGAAGGAACTTCTGCCGTTGTTTTTCCAACCATCGGACTTCTCTCCGGTTTTGCCTTCCTGTTGCTCATAGACTATGTCACTCCCCACATCCATTCCGGCGGTCAGGCTGAGGGCCCTAAAAGCAGACTTTCCCGCACCACCAAGCTTGCCCTGGCCGTAACTATCCACAATTTCCCGGAAGGTATGGCGGTTGGCGTTGCCCTTGCAGGAGCCCTTACCGCCGATTTCAACGTGGCTGGTGCCATGGCCCTCTCTCTTGGCATAGCAATCCAGAACATTCCCGAGGGCGCCATCATATCCATGCCGCTGAGGGCTGCCGGCAATTCCAGGATGAGGGCATTCACGATAGGGGCTCTGAGCGGAATCGTTGAACCGCTTGGAGGTCTTCTTGTCCTGATCCTGGCCACATTCATAACAGGCATCATGCCCTTCATGCTGGCTTTTGCAGCAGGAGCCATGCTCTATGTTGTTGTTGAGGAACTTGTTCCCGATTTCTCGCAAGGAAAGCATTCCAATGTGGGCACCATAGGTTTTGCCATAGGTTTTGCACTGATGATGGTGCTGGATGTGGTCCTGGGCTAGATATGAATCCTAAAAGCGATATGATTCGCTTTTTTCGATCTTTACGGGCTAAAACATTGTAAAAATTGCGGCAACTTTTCCGCAATTTTGTTATATTTGTGCCGAAATAATACCGCAACACGCCATGCAAGCCCTTTACGACCAATTCTATCAACTTCTGGAACTCACTCCCATGAGCTTCTTCCGTGAGCAGCATAATACCATCAACTGGGACGTCCGCATCCTTGGCATCCTTGGCCAGAAAGGTGTGGGAAAGTCCACCCTCATTCTGCAGCATATCAAGCAGCAAGGGATCAAGGAAGAGTCCCTTTATGTCGTCGCCGATGATATATATTTCAGTACACATACGTTGCTGGAAACAGCGAAGGCTTTCTTTGCCCGAGGGGGAAAATACCTGTATATAGATGAGATTCACAAATACCAGGATTGGAGCAGAGAGATCAAGAATATCTATGACAGTCTGCCGCTCCTGCATGTCGTCTATTCCGGCAGTTCCATACTGGATCTGAAAGAAGGCGGAGCCGACCTAAGCCGCCGCATCATTGAATACCACATTCCTGTCTGGTCCTTCCGCGAATACTTGAATATTCGCAATGGTTGGTCCTTGAAGAGCGCCACCCTGGAGGAAGTCCTGAAAGGAAATGTCGATTTCCCTTACGGCCCGGAGCGCCCGCTCAAATATTTCGATGATTACATGAAGAAAGGCTGCTATCCGTTCTCCTTTGAACCCGAATTTGAGACTCGCCTGCGCCAGGTCATCAACACCACTGTCGAGGTCGATATTCCCAAGTACGCCAAAATGACCATCGCCGCCACGCAGAAGCTAAAGAAATTTATGTACTACATCTCCAAGAGTGTACCTGTCAAAATCAATTATTCAGACATGGCCAGGGATCTGGGGCTGGACCGTGACGAACTGCCCAAATACCTTGAGTATCTGGAGAAGGCCGAGCTGGTCTCCGTCCTGCGGATGAAGGCAAACGGCGATACCATCCTCCGAAAGATGGACAAACTCTACCTCCATAATCCCAATATGGCGTATATCCTCTCCGGAGAACGGCCCAACACCGGGAACAGTCGCGAGACCATCTTCTTCTGCTGGACAAAGCAAAAGTTCGAGACGCTGGAATCTCCCGTCTCAGACTTCGAAATCGATGGAAAGACTTTCGAAGTGGGAGGTCGAAAGAAGGGCAAGAAACAGATCGAAGCGGTGCCGAATGGGTTTGTGGTCAAAGACGACATAGAATACGTCCACGACAATCAGGTACCTCTCTGGATGTTCGGGTTCCTATATTAACCTCTAAGATTTTGCGCAGAACTGTAGATAGTAAAACAAAATTCCCCCACCATTCTACTTGAAAAAGGGACCATAAAAGGCTATATCGGCGAATTTCACTATTTTTGTACGATTGACGTAAAAAAGACATAAATCATCCGATGAAGAATTTTGTAGAAGAGCTCAAATGGAGAGGCATGATTCAGGACATCATGCCCGGAACTGAAGAAAAACTCATGGAAGGGCCTCAGGCAGCCTATGTGGGAATAGACCCTACGGCAGACAGTTTGCATATAGGGCATCTTGTAAGTGTTATGATACTTAAGCACTTCCAGAGGTGCGGGCATAAACCTATAGCACTGGTTGGAGGAGCTACCGGAATGATAGGGGACCCTTCTATGAAGTCTGCCGAAAGGAACCTGCTGGACGAGCAGACTCTCAGCCACAATGTAGAGTGTATCAAGGCACAGCTCGGCCGTTTCCTGGATTTTGAGAGCGATGCACCAAACAAGGCGGAACTGGTGAACAACTATGATTGGATGAAAGACTATACTTTCATCAATTTCATCCGCGATATAGGCAAGCACATCACCGTAAACTACATGATGGCAAAGGATTCCGTGAAGAAGAGACTTTCTACTGAGTCTAGGGAAGGAATGTCGTTTACCGAGTTCAGCTACCAGTTGCTGCAGGGCTATGACTTTCTGTGGCTGTACGAGCACAAGGGCTGCGTGCTGCAGCTTGGCGGCAGCGACCAGTGGGGCAACATCACCACTGGCAGTGAGCTTATCCGCCGCATCTTGGGCAAGGAAGCCTTTGCTATGACCTGCCCGCTCATAAAAAAGGCAGACGGAACCAAGTTCGGAAAGACCGAGAAGGGGAACATCTGGCTAAGTGCTGAATATACCAGCCCTTACACCTTCTATCAGTTCTGGCTGAATGTCAGCGATGAGGATGCCGAAAAGTATATCAAGATATTCACGATGCTGCCAAAGGAAGAGATAGAAGCAGCCATTGCCGAGCATCGTCAGGATCCGGGCAGAAGGGTTCTGCAGAAGATTCTGGCAAAGGAAGTTACCGTAATGGTTCACGGAGAGGCCGAATACAACAAGGCCTTGGACGCTTCCAACATCCTCTTTGGCAAGGCTACCCGGGAGGCCCTGCAGAATCTGGACGAGAAAACCTTCCTGGAGGTGTTTGACGGAGTTCCGCAGTTTGTGCTGCCCAAGGAGAAACTTTCTGCAAACATACTTGACCTTCTGGCAGTTGAAACCCAGGTATTCCCGTCAAAGGGCGAAACCCGCAAGATGATTCAAGGCAACGGACTCAGCATAGACAAGGAAAAATTCACCGATGCCAACGGCTGCCTGAACGAAAACTTCCTCATCAACGGCAAGTACGTGCTGGTGCAGAAAGGAAAGAAGAACTATTATATCTTAAGGTTTGAATAGGGGTCGGGCTATGGAAGAGGTCAGCAAAAGAGTACAGAAAGTTCAGCGCGAGGTGCAGAGGCATCTTGCGGAAATCATACGTTCCAAGGGCATGGCGTTCTTCGGCGGGGCTCTTGTTACGGTCAGCGAAGTCAGGATGAGTCCGGACCTCTCGTACGCAAAAGTGTTCATCAGCTGTTTTCCGTCAGAAAAGAGGGCGGCTGTGATGCAGACCCTGGAAGAAAAATCCAAGACCATAAGAGGAGATCTGGGCCGGATAGTGGCAAAGCAGCTGAGGATAGTTCCCGAACTTTCTTTCTTTGAGGATGTTACGCTTGACTATGCTCAGCATATAGACGATGTGCTTGCAAGGGATCCGATAAAACCGGAATCAGAAGACGGAGCCGAAGAAGAATCTGACGGAAAGACGGAATAATTGCCGGGAAATGATATGCATCTTCCTTCCTTCATAGCTCGCAGATACCTTTTTTCAAAGGCACACCGCAATGTTATAAACATAATTTCCATTGTGAGCGCAGCGGCTATTGGAATAGGATGTATGGCCCTGATAGTCATCCTTTCAGTCTATAACGGCTTTGACAAGATAGTAGAGTCTTCTTACAACAGCTATCAGCCGGACTTTGTAATTACCCCCACCAAAGGAAAGGTTTTACTCAGCGATGATGCTGAGGCGGGCCTGGCTAAAATGGCCGAGTGTTATTCTTCCTCTCCGGCGGAAAAGGTGCAGGCCTTTCCGGTGCTGGAGGAAACGGTTTACGTTCAGTACGATGCGGTTCAGTCCGTAGCCCGGATAAAGGGCGTTCCCAGGGAATATGAATCGCTGAGCGGGCTTCAGGATAATCTGGCGGATGGCGATTTTGAGCTGTGGTTCGGCAGCTTTCCCCGAGCCGTTGTGGAGGAGGGCCTGGCCTGGTCTCTGATGCTCAAGCCCCAGTTTTCAACTCCGCTGGAAATCTATTTGCCATCGCGTACGGAAGACATATCGCTGATTATGCCCTCCAGCAGCCTTATGAGCCTGGAGATACGCCCCTCCGGAGTAATATCCCTGTCGTCCGCAAACGACAAAGGCATCATATATATTCCGGACACTCTGGCACGAGAACTTATGGAGTTGGATGAGCGGGAATGTTCCAAGATAGAAGTCTTTGTTACATGGCCCCATGGCGTTAAGCCCAAGACCTTGTGGAAGGCCGCCGTACGGAAAATCCGGGAGGCGTTGCCCAAAGACCTGATGCTCCAGGACCGCTACCAGCAGAACGAAACCGTTTACAAGATGATGAGGGCGGAGAAGTTTGCCATCTACATGATATTGCTTTTTGTGGTAATAGTCATATCGGTGAACCTTCTGGCAAGCATTTCCATGCTGATAATAGAGAAGCAGGAAGACATACAGACATACCGGGCCATGGGAATGAACACATCCACCGTAAGACGCAGTTTCATGCTCCACGGATGGCTGACTTGCATGACCGGAGCGGTTGCCGGAATTGCATTGGGGCTGCTTCTTTGCTGGATACAGCACCGCTGGGGAGTGATATCCATGCCCGGGAACTTTATAGTGAGTTCCTATCCGGTAGTGGTTCAGGCTCAGGATGTTCTGGTAACAGTCGTAAGCGTGGCGGCAATAGGCCTTGCTATGGCATATCTGCCCACACGCAGCATAGGTCAGGGCAAAACTCCAATAAACAAATCCGACGATTAACCTTTAACAGTTCCGAATATGAAAAAAATCAATTCTATGAAGATTTTGGTCCTGGCTGCCGTTGCAATGATGGCTTTAAGCTGCAAGAATGGAGGCTCTCAGGAATCAAATGCCGGCAGCCAGCCAGAAGTAACTACAGAGAATAACGTATCGGAAGCACCGTCAGGTGAGGCGGTGCAGATTGATACGCTTTTGATCTTTGACCATATAAACGGAATGCTTTCTGAACTTTCCGGAGAGCAGTTCTGGTCCAAGGATCTTTTCACGCCGGATTATTATGAGATCTGCCGGAAGCTCAACGAGTTCTCAGACGGAGATTCCCTTTGGGAAATGGGCAGCATACAGGAGGTTGTTTCTGTTGAGCTGACCGACATTTCGGAATTCAAGATGGAAGACTATGCCCATGTAACAGCCGAAGCCCTTCTGAAATGCAAAGACATTGATGACGGTATGAGCGGTAGCGAATTCCGCACCCTCAGTCTGGTTCTCAGAGATGGAATTTGGCTGATAGACGATGTCGGTTTCTCCAAGCAGGAAAAGGAGCAGGCTGTAGCCGATCATGATGCCGGCAACAAATAAAGAAACTTCAACAAGATATAACCTCTGTGCGCCTCTGACCCCCTGTGAAAATACCGAAGATTGCGGAACCGCTGCCGGTCATTGATACATAGGAAGCACCTGATTTCATGAGCGAGTCTTTGACATTCCGGAGCTGAGGGAATTCGTTGAAAACCGGGGCTTCAAAATCGTTGACAATACGTCCCTGCCAAGATTCCACTGGTTCTGTAATGAGATCTATGATCGGGAGATACGGTGCTTGGGTCTGATTGTTGTCGGTTGCCGTTTCCGGTTTGGTTTTGTTGGGAGCGCTTGGTTTATTGTTGTCTAAAGCAGTTGGTTTGTTTGTGCAGGTGATGTTAAGGTTTTTGGATTTTTTGCGCTTTGGAACAATGGAGTAGGCTTTCTTTGTTGAAACAAAGCAGTCCGGGGAGAAGACAATCCGTACCGTATATTTCTCCATGAGATTCTTAAGCGCATTTTCAACACGGCTTGCCTCCGCCCCGGAAGCGGACGCAGCTGTGGCGTCCTTTGCTTCAGGGGAGCTGAGAAGCGGGGTGAGGATTTCGCCTCGGCCGGTAACCAGCATCGGTTCGTTCTTGACAAAGAACGGGCAGTCGCTGCCGAGTCTTGCGGCATATTCCAGGAGCTGAGCTTCCGAAAGCTTGAGGTTGCAGAGCTCATTTAAGGCCTTGAGAGTGCAGACCCCGTCGCTGCTGCCGCCGCCAAGCCCGGCTCCAACCGGAATGTGTTTCTCAAGCACAATCATAGCCGGAGGAAGTTGGAAATCAGCATCCAGGAGTTTGTATGCCTTTACGCAGATGTTGTCCTCGGGCGCTCCCGGGTAGTCCAGCCCCAGTTCCACCATCCGGACCTTCTGCATATCATCGCTGAGGCAGAAGCAGGCTTTGTCTTTCATGTTGCCGTCATCGCTGAGGCAGGAGCAGGCTTTGTCTTTCATGTTGCCGTCATTGCTGAGGCAGGAGCAGAACTCCTCTTTGTCATGGAAGACAGTTACGGTAAGGACATCCGGAACAAGGTTGCTGTTGACAGGCCCCACCGGATAGAAGATGCTTTCTATCTCATGGAAGCCGTCCGCCCTTTTTTCAAAGACATACAGCCCGATGTTGATCTTGGCTCCCGGGTATAAGGTTAACTGCTTCATTGACTGATGCTTTTCATCTATCCTTGCTGTCTGTTATATCTCCGCCGCTCCTCCAGTTGCTTTATGTATGCCGATTCTTTACCTGGTCTGTGTGGCTTATTTGGAATTAGTCCGTTTATGGTTTGATTGTCTTCTGCGACAGAACATTTCTGTAGGCCTCTTCCGTAAACTGGTTCAGCATCTGCTCTGCTTTTTTGCGGTTCTTGTTCTTTTTGAGATTTGAAGGCAGACTCTTGTCCAGTTCCTGTTGTTTGTTGAAAATCTGGTACTGCATCTGCCATTTTTTCTCCTGTACTCCGTTAAACCAGTAGATGTAGTTGGGACAGAATATATTCCATCGCCCGGTGAAAAACCAGTAAGGGTGCTCCGGGTAGTTCTTCTGCATGTCCTTGCTATCTGAGAAGTGATGCTGTTCGGCTTCCTGCCAGTCGTCAAAGCGTGCCCATCCGGCAGGGGTCTTGGTCATGCCAAGGTACCACGGAACATAAACTTCTGCGCAGGGCCTTCCGGGACACATCCACAATATGCATCCGGTTTCTCGGGGCATCCAGCTGCGCAGTTGGAAGATTGTAGATACTATAGTAACATTCGTGCACACCCGTCCCGGATGGCTTGGGTCAATATGCCCTCTGGCCGGTTCCTGGTTGCTGCCGTCCAGGCTGCAGACCTCGTCGTCGGCATTTGCGGCAACTTCCTTATCGGCGGGTGCATGAATGGAAAGCATATTAATAAGATCCGTTACAGAAAGTTTCTTTGCCGGAGTGAACATAGGCTCTACGGAAAAGGGGTCATATTCGTAGTTTCCGCCGGTGATGTAGTCTATTACATCTTTGTGGCGCAGGGTGTTGCCCGAGCGGTCAATAGTATTTGGGTCTGCGTATGCCAGCCTGAAGTTGAACTCCTGCCTGGAGCGGGGGTCGTACCAGCCGCGGCTTATGGCATAATCTACGAGGTCCTGACTGCCCATGAAGTTGTCTGTGTCTTCAAGATCCACCTTGGTTATGGTGTAGTAGTTCGGAATGGCCATGACCTTGTCGTCCGGAACCCTCTGGGCAACCCAGTGGCGGCCCTTGACCACGGATACTATCCATCCTTCATTTGGATCGGCTACAGAATAGGTTCTTCCGCTTCCCTTGTAACCGTACTGCTCTACTGCCTCACCGATTATCTTTACGGCTTCCCTTGAGCTTCGGGCATACTTGGCAACATCTATCCTCACGTCGTAGAGAATGCCACAGTCCGTAAGGTCTTCCTTGTCTTCGCGGGAGTTGCATCCGTCTGACGCAATGGCCACTCCCCACTGGTTCATTGCTGCATCGGCTACGCTCATTCCCGGGAACTCCAGCCAGAAGAACTTGCCGTTTTTTCTCTTTTCCTTGACAATGGAAGCCGGAATCTTCAGCCCGCCTTCGGTGGTTGCCGGCTGGCTTCCTTCCGGTGCTATATAGACGTTGAGCATCTGTTCTCCGGAATCGTCTTCGTTGTGGCCGAAAAGCACGCTGCCGTCCACCGTAGTGTTTTTGCCGGCAATTATGGCAAAGCAGTTTTCTCCGGTAACGTCAACGCCCTGCCTCTGAGAGAATTGTAAGGGGTGTGATTTCTGCACGCTGCCGTCAGCGGAAGACTGTCCGCTGGCAGGGTTTACTGTAAGGGCTAGAGCCGCAACCATCGCTGAGAAAATAAATGATTTTTTCATATTCAAAAAGCCTTTTTGCAAAGTTAATTATCCTATCATCCAGACCATTACATGGTCTTCAAACACCTCGTACTGCATTTCAAATTCTTCTTCCTCGTTGGTTTCTTCCCCGTCCTGGTAAACAATGTGCTCGCTCTGAGGATATTTGAAAGTGATGTCTATTTCACCCTCATCGCGGACATTGAAGCGGTCAACCTCCATGTCCTCCGAAAAGTCCACATGACTTCTTCCCATACGTTTGTAGAGAGCCTCCTTGGCGCACCAGTAGATGGCAAGCTGGGTGTTGCGTTCTTCCATCTGCTCCGGATCGTCTTCGTCTTTCTCCATGAGGTCTTCGCGCTCCTCATCGCTGAGGGCCCTTTTCTCAACGGCTGTAAAGTCTCTCTTTATACTCTCGATGTCAATGCCTACATCTTCAGACGGATGGATGAGGACGGCCGAAAAACTGTTCGTGTGAGTAATGCTTATGCGGGTAGAATCGTTTTCTATGTAGGGGCTGCCGTTCTCGTGATGGCCAATGTGTATCGGCTCTTCAAACAGAGTCTGGACAAGGGCTATGACCGAAAGCCTTTCTCGCCTGGCCTGCTCGCTTTTGTAGAGCGATATTTCTTCCAGTTCCTCGCTGCGGTCTTCTTCGTCCTTGGCTATTATTTCAAGCAGTTCCTTTTCGGTTTCGGTTATTTTCCAGACGGCAATTGTGCCGCCCCCCTTCAAGTCTTTTCTAAGATATAGTCCCATATTTATTTGTAGTAGTACGTTAACTTTAATCCTGTGTAGCAGCCCGTTAACTATTATCCTTCCGAGCAACCCTCTTCTCTTCTATCCTTCTGAGTATCTCTTCTGGACAACCCCTTTCTCTTTTATCCTGCCGAGCAACCTTCTTCTCTTTTTATCCTTCTGAGTATCTCTTCTAAGCAACCCTCTTCTCTTTTATCCTGTGAAGATTATTCCGGTGTGTCGCTTTCATCTGAAATCTCCCCCACTATCTCCTCAAGGATATCTTCCATTGTAACAATGCCATCCATTCCGCCATACTCATCTACCACGATGGCCAGATGCAGCCTCCTCTGACGCAGTTCCTCAAGGAGATCGTTAATCTTCATAGATCCGGGAACAAAGTAGGCCTGACGGATGTGCTTTCTCCAGTCGAATTTGCTGGAACGGCTCATTATGTAAGGCAGCATATCCTTGATATACAGGAATCCACGAATATCTTCAGGATCGTCTTTATAGACCGGAAGCCTGGAATAGCCACATTCGTTGGCCACCTGTATGACCTGGTCGTTGTCCATATCCATGCTTATGGTCTC
Source organism: uncultured Bacteroidales bacterium (assembly GCA_937899055.1). Lineage (GTDB taxonomy): Bacteria > Bacteroidota > Bacteroidia > Bacteroidales > UBA932 > Egerieousia. The sequence goes on along the minus strand of CALBPX010000099.1, from coordinate 15,445 downwards.
CACCTCCACGCGGGGCATCATTATCTCTGCTACGCTTTTCTTGGGCAGGGTGAGGATTTTCTTGAGGAGCTTCTTCTGCCCGGCGTCCTCGGTAACGGTCATTTCCACAGCATCGTTGAGCATCTCGTAAGCATCTTCCTCTTCTTCCTCGCTGAGGGTTTTGTTCTTTTTTCTCTTTTCAACCACCCTGTCCATCACCTTGTCAATAGGGATGGTGGTATGCCTGAGGACAGACAGCGGAAAGCTGGTGAACCGGGCAAACCTTACGGGGGAGTGAGTGCCTATGAGTTTAGGCATTGCTTCGCCGAAGAGAACCAGAACGAAGGTTACTATGACCGTGCATACCACAAACTCCAGAACCGGATGTCCGGTAAAGTCAAACAGCCTGTTAATCAACAGCGAACTTAGCAGTACGAGCAAAATGTTGACGATATTGTTGGCCTGGAGGATGGTGCCCAGCAACCTGTTCGGCGATGCAAGCAGCCTCATCACCCTCCGGCTGGAAGGATCCTCTCCGTCTTTGAGTCTCTGGGTTTCCTTTGGGCTCAGCGAAAAGAATGCGGCCTCACTTCCGCTCATCATCGCTGAGCAGAAAAGCAGGAAGATAATGAAAAGCCCAATGAATATGTTTTCCCACACGCCGCCCGATAAAGGCACATCGTCCGGAGAACTTGCAAGAAGCATCATCAACTGTGTACTGGGAGGTTCCAAGTATCTGAAGTATTGGTTAGCATTGCAAATATATAAAGAAAAAGTCAATACAGCATAAGCAACGTTTATAGTTTCAGGTTTTTGGTAAGCTCGGGCCGTCACAGCAACAAACAGCGCACCATTCCCCAACAAAAAAGCCCGATGCAACTAACATCGAGCTTTTTTCACTTGGAGGCCTTTGCATCACGCAGGTTGCCTCGTGTGGCGGTGTTTACATCATGCCGCCCATTCCGCCGCCGCCCATTGCAGGCATAGGAGCAGGATTCTCTTCCTTCTTGTCTGCAATTACACATTCGGTGGTAAGGAACATTCCGGCTACGGAAGCTGCATTCTGCAGGGCAACTCTTGCAACCTTGGTAGGGTCTATGACTCCACCGGCCAGCAGATTCTCAAACTTGCCTTCGCGTGCATTGTAACCGAAGTCGCCGGTTCCTTCCTTGACCTTCTGGATGATGACGCTTCCTTCCTCGCCTGCATTTTCGCAGATGATTCTCAGAGGCTCTTCCAGGGTGCGGATGATGATGTTGATACCGGTCTGCTCGTCGTCGTTTGCTCCCTTGAGGGTCTTCAGGTGCTCGATGGCACGGATGTATGCAACTCCGCCACCTGCAATGATACCTTCCTCAACTGCTGCACGGGTTGCGTTGAGCGCATCCTCTACACGGTCTTTCTTTTCCTTGAGTTCTACCTCGGAAGCAGCTCCTACATAGAGGACAGCAACGCCGCCTGCCAGTTTGGCAAGTCTTTCTTTCAGCTTCTCGCGGTCGTAGTCGGACGTGGTGCTCTCAATCTGCTTCTTGATCTGAGCTACGCGGTCTGCTATCTGCTGCTTGTCGCCGGCACCGTTTACGATGGTGGTGTTCTCTTTGTCGATGGTGATCTTTTCGGCCTTTCCGAGCATGTCGGGGGTGCAGTTCTCCAAGGTAAAGCCTCTCTCCTCGGAAACTACGATTGCACCGGTAAGGGTGGCAATGTCCTGAAGCATTTCCTTACGTCTGTCGCCAAAGCCCGGAGCCTTTACGGCAGCAACCTTCAGAGTACCCCTCAGACGGTTTACAACCAATGTGGTGAGAGCCTCTCCGTCAACATCCTCAGCGATGATAAGCAGAGCCTTGCCCTCTCTTGCCAGCGGCTCGAGTACAGGCAGCAGGTCTTTCATCGTGGATATTTTCTTGTCTGTGATAAGGATGGCGGGCTGATCCAGAACTGCCTCCATCTTGTCGGGGTTGGTCATGAAGTAAGGAGAAATGTAGCCGCGGTCAAACTGCATACCTTCAACAACCTTGACCTCGGTAGTGGTGCCCTTTGCCTCTTCTACGGTGATGACACCCTCTTTCTTTACCTTGCTCATGGCATCGGCGATGAGCTTTCCGATTACTGCATCGTTGTTGGCGGAAATCGTACCAACCTGCTCAATCTTGGAGTAGTCTGTTCCTACGCTCTGGCTCTGAGCCTTGAGGTCTTCTACAACGGCTACAACGGCCTTGTCTATACCGCGTTTGAGGTCCATAGGATTTGCACCGGCGGTTACATTCTTAAGGCCTACATTTATGATAGCCTGTGCAAGAACGGTAGCGGTTGTAGTACCGTCGCCGGCCTGGTCGTTGGTCTTGGAGGCAACTTCCTTCACCAGCTGGGCTCCCATGTTCTTGAACTGGTCGTCAAGTTCAATTTCCTTTGCTACGGTAACTCCGTCCTTTGTAATCTGCGGAGCGCCGAACTTCTTTTCTATAACCACATTGCGGCCCTTAGGACCCAGGGTTACCTTTACGGCGTTTGCCAGCTCGTCTGCACCTTCTTTCATCAGTGCGCGGGCATCCATATTGAATTTTATTTCCTTTGCCATATCTCTTGAATTTTAAATTATCCGATTACTGCAAGAACATCGCTTTGACGCATTATCATATAGGTTTTTCCGTCCGGCGAATTAACTTCCGTGCCGGCGTATTTGCCGTAGAGAACCACATCGCCAACCTTGAGTTCCATAGGCTCGTCCTTCTTTCCGGGGCCGGCTGCCACAACTGTTCCTTCCTGTGGTTTTTCCTTTGCGTTATCGGGGATTATGATTCCACTTGCGGTCTTTTTTTCGGCCTCTTTGGGCTCGATCAGCACTCTGTCTGCTAATGGTTTGATATTCATGGTTTTAATTTTTAATATTTGTTATTTGTTTTATCGTTGCTTTGGTGGCGGAATCATACCGCCAGCCGAAGCTCTGATAAGGCAAAGCCTGTGCCAACGGCAACAGCAGACCAAGCGGCTGACATTTTGGCAGTAATGGTCTCCAAAACTTTTACTCGGCGATATTTTTTGTACATTGCAGCCCGTCCTGCCCGCAGAGGTTGACCGGACGCAGCCAAAACTCATGACAATGGATATAGAACAGCTGAAGACAGACGTGGATTTCATGATGCAAGCCCTGAAGGAGGCCCAGGCCGCCAACGATGAAGGTGAAGTGCCAATCGGATGCGTGATTGTAGCCGATGAAGGTTCTTCTTCTGGAAAGCGGAAGGCATCTGGCCAAAGGATCATAGCCCGGGCGCATAACCTTACGGAAACCCTGAAGGACCCTACGGCCCATGCCGAAATGCAGGCCATAACCAGCGCCACCGCTTACCTTGGAGGCAAATATCTTGACAAATGCACCCTGTATGTGACAGTGGAACCCTGCCCCATGTGCGCCGCAGCCCTCAACTGGGCTCAGATAGGACGCATAGTCTATGGCTGTGCCGACCCCAAACGAGGCGCGTCGCTTTTTTCTCCGGCCCTGTATCATCCGCGCACAGAAGTAACTTCCGGAATCCTGGAAAAGGAATGTTCCGTATTGATCAAGGAATTTTTTCAGCAGAAACGCAAGAAGCAGAACCCATCCAAATCCTGAGCGGGCTATTCATGAACCAATACATAGTGCTCGGCCAGAGAAGCAAGCACTCTCAGCGCATGAGTCAGGGATGCGTCTTTGAGGACCACCCGCTTGTCTTCATCCAGAAGATATATGCTCGGCGATGTCCTCAGCGAATATATGGTGCCCTGATTGAGTTCTCCGGAAGGGTCGTAGGCATAAATCCAGTCCGAAGGAAAATCGGCCTTACGTTCGTCCCAAAGTTGGGTTTTGCCGTCCGGACTTACGGCCAGAACTTTCATTACACCCATTCCCACAAGGTTGATTACGGGGTCTGATTTCTTCAGTTCCTCCAGAGCCGCCTTGCAGTTGGGGCAGTCGGGATCGTTGAAGAAGATCATCAGGTATTCCGCTTCTATGGAGTGCATGTTGAATTGGCGGCCCCAGGCGGTTGCGTAACGGAAATCGGCCGCCGTAGTTCCTACGCGGTTCTTGTTGCAGAGGGCAACCTGCCACCGGAAAGAATCCTTTACATTGTTGGGTATGGCGCGGCAGGAGCCGATGCCTTCCAGAACGGGCAGATAGAGCTCATCGTTCAGGTACGGGGAGTGGGCGTCAAACAGCGTACTTTCTGCACACTGCATTATACGGCTGAGCAGTGGCGTATAGCCGTCTTCGGCCATCTTTGAAGCCCGCTCCGTAAGGCGGGTGATGCTGGTTTTAGCTATAGTGTCATCTACAGCCGAAAGGGCTGCCACATAGCCCGTAAAGGCTTCGTCAAAAATCTGGGGGCTGACTCCCAGGAGCGTAGAAGTATCGGGCGTGAGCCTGAGCAGACGGTCCTGACTGAGGAACTCGTCCCAGTAATGGCGGGCCGCATATTCCGCCGCCAGGGTTTTGTTGGAAGCCATGGTCACAGGTACCTTTACCTGCGGAAATATGTTTGTCTGGTATGGAGTCCGGTCTGTGCTGCCGGAACATTTGCAACCTGCAAAAACAAAAATGCCCACTGCTGCAAGAACAGACAGGGCAAGGGCTGCACTAAGAAGACGCTTCATAAAAAATATCTTTCCGGAATTGTTGAGATACCAGGATTCGAACCTGGACAAACAGAACCAAAATCTGTTGTGCTGCCATTACACCATATCTCAATAGGAGTGCAAAAGTAATAAAAACTCTCTGAACGCAGCTATTTGATTTCAATTATCGCTTCCGAGATGTTAATCATAAAGTCTCCTACATGCTCACATTCGTTGAGCATATCTATGTAGTAAACTCCGGTTAAGTAGCTGTAGGTATTGTTCTCCAGATTGAGAAGATGTTCTTCCTTGAGGTTGTTGCGGTATTCGTTGATTTCCTGTTCCACATCCTGGGCATTGGCTATGTCGGTAATGCCTTCGTAGCCGAGCCTGAGGTTTGTTTCCATTACATCAAAGCCCTTGAAGATGAGGTCCATCATAAAGCCGAGGCGGGTTGTCATATCCTCGTCAAAGGAAGCGTTGTGGATATTCCGCCTCTGGAGTATGCGGCCTATGTTGAAGCCGCTGTCGCCGATGCTCTCAAGTTCGCTGATGACCTTGAACATAGCCTGGATCCTGCGTGACGATTCTTCAGAAAGATCCCACTCGGAAACTTCGTTCAGGTATTTGGCTATTTCAAATTCTATCTTGTCTGTAACCTGTTCGTAATGCTCCAGTTTATGGTAGAGTTCGTCAAACTTGTCCGGGTCCGTTACCGTAAGGCTTTCGCGGGCAACCTGATATTGTTCGCGGCAAATCTGCAAGAAGTGGAGGATTTCGCTTTTGACCTGGCCCAAAGAAAGTTCGGCGGTTGAAAGCGGGCCTCCGTAGATGAACTGCAGATGGTATTCTTCGTCTTCCGGCTTGCCCGGCAGGAGCTTTGTCACAAATGCTACAATCTTGTTGGTAAAGCCCACCAGGATGCAGGTGTTGCTGACATTGAACAGCGTATGGACCATTGCTATGGAGCACAGGATTGAGAAGGTTGAAGCCCCGCTCACCAGGGGATTGTCCATACCCAGGGCCATGATTATGTGCGAAACAACCCAGAGGAACGGATGGTAGAGAACAAGCACCCAGAGAACTCCGAACAGGTTGAATACGGCGTGCCCGGCCGCTGCCCTGCGGGCGGAGATGTTGGCAACGGAGGCCGCCATGTTAGCCGTAAGGGTGGTTCCGATATTTTCGCCGAGTACAAGAGCGGCACCAAGTTCAAAGTTCAACCCGTTGGAACACATCATCAGTGTAAGGGCCATGGTGGCGGCAGACGACTGCAACATTATGGTTACCAGCGTACCAATGCCCACGCATATAAGCACGCTCCAGAAGCCGAACCTGCTCCAGCCGTTGATGAGTTCCTTGACCTTTTCCAGTATGGCCGGATCTACGGAGTTCTGCACCATGCTCAGGCCCAGGAACATAATGGCAAAACCCATGATCATAAGTCCCAGGCTCTTGCGTTTTTTGCTCTTGCCCATGGTAATGATGAACCCCACGGCTATCAGCGGAATGGCTACGGTAGCTACTCCTCCGGAAAAGCCTATGAGGGCAAACAGCCAGGCGGAAACCGTGGTGCCTATGTTGGCTCCCATGATTACTCCTATACTCTGGGCCAGGGTAAGCAGACCGGCATTTACAAAACTTACCACCATGAGGGTGGTAGCGGCCGAAGACTGTATGCAGGCGGTTACGGTAAGACCGGTAAGAATCCTTTTGAAGGCATTGGATGTCATCATGGCAAGGAAGCCCCTGAGCTTGTCGCCCGCAACTTTCTGCAGGTTTTCGCTCATCAGGCTCATTCCAAAAAGGAAGAGAGCCAGAGACCCCAACAGCTTAAAAATGGACATTGCAATGTTCATACTTCAAAATTAATCTTTCTCCGCGATTTTTGAATTAAATTTGCGGACCAAGATATGAACAAAAATGTAACAAAGCGCATATTGACGGCAGTATTTTTTCTGATTTTCTCATCTGCCGGCGTTTTAGCCCAGTATTACGACATCGGGAGCGAAAAACCTTCCGTAGGTTGGCGGAAGATGCGCAGCAAGAATTTTGAGATAATATATCCGGCGGGGAAGTCTGCATCTGCTTCCGGTGAAGCCGCCCGCAGCTACATTGAACAGGTGGAGGCTTCTTACGGAATCTATGCCGATTCTGTAAGATATACATACGGACTGCCTAAAAGATTTCCGCTGGTACTGCACATGTTCAACGCCCAGAGCAACGGAATTACCGTATGGGCTCCCCGTCAGATAGATTTTTACACGCAGCCGCCTGTGGATGCAATATCTTCCGAACCCTGGGACCTTTCGCTTGCAACCCACGAGGGGCGTCATGCCTGGCAGATAGCCCATTTCAACCGCGGCTTCCTGAAGATTCTGTACTGGGCCTTGGGAGACCAGATCATAGGCGGGGCTTCCGGCATATATCCTTCTGCCTGGATGCTGGAAGGCGATGCCGTAGTTGCCGAAACCCAGATGAGCGGAGGGGGACGCGGCCGCAACGGGTTCTTCCTGCAAAACACTCTCAGAAGCATTACGCCGCCGTCCGGAGAAAGTACCTTCTACGGCAAGGACAAGAGCTGGGACCGTTGGAGATTCGGAAGCGTAAAAGCCTTTTCTCCAAGCAAATACGATGTAGGCTACATGATAAACGCCACGGCCCGTCATCATAGCGGGGATGTGGATCTTACGCACAAGATTCTCAACTATGAGGCCCTGCATCTGCTGAGCGCCAATGTAGTGGCATCTGCGTTCAAGGAATATACGGGCAAGACCCACCGTCAATATATCCGGGGCAGTCTGCTGCAGGAATATGCCAGCCTGAACACAAACGCTCCTATGAAGGAGTTTATGAACCGCATTAAGGACTCCGCAGGTTCGTCAGAAGATGGCAATGCAGCCCCTTCGGAGGCAAGGCAGGCCGGAAGAACGGGTGCAAAGCAGGGCTATTACACAGAGTACCGCCATATTACCAGTGTAGGAAAAGATTCTCTGGCCGCCATAGTTGCCGGTTATGGAACTCCGGGTTCTCTGGTGCTGCTTTATCTCTGTAAAGACAATGACGGAGGCTCTTTCTGGAAAGAAAAGGTGCTCCGTCCGTTTGACTCTGCTGCTGAAAGGCTTTTCTGCTTCGGCGGCAGAATCTATTGGAGTGAACTGAATGCCGACCCGCGGTGGGGCCAGCACTCCGAATATGCCGTATTCAGCTATGACCTCAAGACCGGTCAAACCCGGGAATATGGCAATGCCGGACATCTGCCTCAGGGAGCCCGTACGGATGAGGAAGAAGTGCTCTTTGCCCTGAACTATCCAGCGTATAGGCAGCTGGGGCAGGGGCAGACTTCGGAGATTGCGGCTTTTGCCGGCAACGGAAACAGCCGGAAGCAGCCCCTGGTTTTGAGGACCGCTGGTCAGATAACTTCCTACGCCATAAACAGTTCCAGCGGACATAAGGGCCAAGGCTATGAGATTTTTTACACACTCATCAACGAAAAAGGTCTTGGCCTTTACCGCAGCGTCATAACTTCTGAGGACGGAAAGACTTCGGCTTCGGAGGACGGAAAAACTCCGGCTTCTGAGAGCGGAAGTGCCTTTGAGGTTCAGGAAATCATGCCTCCGTCGGCCCATCTCATCAAAGACCTGACAATGTACAACGGAGATCTGTTTTTCATAACGGACCGGTTCGGCTCTCCGGTTCTGTGCCGGATGGAACCGAGCCCGGGCGGCAAGTTAAGGCTGGCCTCGGCCTTCGAAGACGTTTCGAGTTTTTGCATCGCTGAGGATGGAACTCTGTATGTTGTAAAGGCTTGCGCCGACAGGGGAATGTTTCCGTTTGCAGACAGGATGACAGATGTGGAAATTCCGGACAGCCTGGAATTCAACTATCCGCTGGCGGAGGAACTTACAAGGCAGTATCAGGAAAAATACGGCAGGACGGTGGAGGCCTACCGGCAGAAACTGACTGAAAGTATCAGCCTCAGCGATGAGCCTTACGGCAAGGCCGCAGGTCTGTTCCGGATTCATTCCTGGGCTCCGGTTTATGCAAGTTACAGCGGGGCTACATCCGGCGACTTTGAAAGTTTCTACAGCGAGGGCCTGCCAGGGGCAACTGTTTATTCGCAGAACACACTGGGAACCATGAGAGCGTCTGCCGGCTATGCCTTCCAGCATAGAAGCGGCTACCTCGGAACGTCAAAGAACCTTCATTCGGGCCATGCTACCCTTGCATGGAGCGGATGGTATCCGGTATTTGAGGGCTCCGCACACTTCAACGACAGAATCATGTACAAGAGCGGCAGGTTCTCTCTCAGGACAGCCCTTTCGGCCTACGTTCCCCTGTCCTGGAGCAGAGGTGGATGGCTTTCCGGAGTTACTCCGGTTGTAAGCTGGAGTTTCCGAAACGACCAGATTGTGCTTGAGAGCGTAACAGAAAAGGGTAAATCTACGGCCGATGACGATTCGGACGAGGAACCTACATACGCATATACGCTTTCTCAGGTCAGAAGGCATCAGGTGAACTTCGCCGTTGGGGCATACCGTTCTGTTCCAGTTGCAAAAGCCCAGGTTTATCCCAGATGGGGAATTGGCGGACGCCTCAAGGCTTCTGTAAGCCCGTCCGGCGGAAGCAACTTTGGCTCAGAGGCCTCTGCATACATTTATGCCTATCTTCCGGGCCTTACCTTCAATCAGGGGCTCAGGCTTTCGGCCTCATACCAGAGGCAGATGGCCTCCGGCAAAAAATACTGGCTGGATAACCACTTGGAACTCCCGAGGGGTTTTACGGAAGACTTCTACGGCCGCAACATGGTGCGCCTGACGGCAGACTATGCAATTCCGGCATACCTTGGCGATGTTTCTTTGGGCCCCATAGCCTATCTGCAGCAACTTCAGGTAAATCCGTTTGTAGATTACGGAAAGACAGACTTTCTGCGCAAGCTGGGCACAGGAACATCCGCTTCTACGCACTTTGTCTGGGAAGACCGATATTCGTTCGGCGCAGATGTCATGGTTAAGGGGCATTTCCTGAGGATAGGCTTTCCGATGTACCTTGGAGTACGCTATGCAAGAACCAACAAGCCCTGCAACCTTGGCAATGCTGCGCCGGAGGCTTATGCCGGAAGCGGAAACCGCAACTTTGTTTCCCTGCTATTTGGAGTTACAATCTATTGAGACACACAGCGTTAAGACCACACTTCCACTCGGTTAGACCTCGTTGAAGTGTTCAAGGATTCTGAGGGCGGCGGCCTTGCCTGCTACGGCTGTAAGCTCGTCCAGGGAGGCCTTCTTCACCCTTGCTACGCTTTTGAAATGCTGCAGGAACTTCTGGCTGGTCTTCTGGCCGATGCCCTTGATTTCCTCCAGTTCGGAGCCGGTCTGGTGTTTAGAGCGGAGGCTGCGGTGGAAGGTAATGCCAAAGCGGTGAGCCTCATCGCGGAGTTGCATTATTATCTTCAGCGATGGAGAATTCTTGTCCAGGAAAAGAGGGTTGGGGTCTCCGGGCCGGATGAGTTCCTCAAGCCGTTTTGCTATGCCGATTATCGGCATCCTTTTTTCCAGGCCGAGGTCTTCGAGGGCCTTGTATGCAAAGTCCAACTGACCGCGTCCGCCGTCAACTACCACCAGCTGAGGCAGATCCTGAGGATTTTCCTGCATGAGCCTGGAATACCTCCGCCAGACTACCTCGTACATGGAGGCAAAGTCGTTGGCTCCCACCACGGACTTGATGTGGAACTTGCGGTAGTCTTTCTTGGACGGCTTCCCATGCCGGAAGACCACGCAGGAGGCCACGGGGTCCGTTCCCTGGATGTTGGAGTTGTCAAAACATTCTATGTGGTTTGGGTATTCCTTGAGGTGAAGGTCTCTCTTGAGCATTTCAACTCCTATGCTTTTCTTCTCCTGCGGATTCTTGAGGGCTTCCTGCCTTAGGGCCTGAAGCATGAACTCGCGGGCGTTTTTGGTGGAAAGTTCCAGCAGAGAAAGCTTGTCGCCCCGCAGAGGAACATGCACATTTTGGTCGCTGGAGAGAGCCCCCTCTTCCGGCATGAACGGAACCAGGACTTCCTTGCAGGCTTCTTCACCTGCATCGCTGAGTATGTTGTAAACACTCAGAATGAAGTGGGTGAGCATCTTCCTGCGGCTTTCTTCCGCCGACAGGTCTTCAAGGTTGTCGGACAGGTCGCCTTGGGTTTTCATCTCCAGGCTCATCACCCTTGTAATACAGCCGTTTACCACACGGAAATAGTTTCCGAAGGCAGAGCCTTTGCCGCTGCCTTCGGCTATGCTGTCGGTGAACAGGATGGAAAAAACATCTATGTTGGCAAGGGTGGGCTGAACAATCAACGACTTGTTGTAATGGGCGTTCAGCAGCTGAGACCGTTCCTTGTACATCTGAGCCTTTTCAAACTCCAGGGCGGAGGCGGCTTCGTTCATTTTTTCCTTGAAGAGTCTTATGGTCTGCGAAGCGTTTCCCTTGAGTATGTTTTTTATGGCCTCTATGTTTTCATTGTAAGATTCCTCAGCGATTTTTCCGATACACGGTCCGTCGCATTTTCCGATATGGAAGTTCAGACATTCCTTGAACTTGCCCTTGGCTATATCCTGGGCATTAAGTTTTAGGCTGCATGTTCTGAGCCTGAACATGGAGTGGAACATATCCACCAGGGAATTGGCGTAACCGGCCGAACTGTAGGGCCCAAAGTAGAGGCTGCCGTCGCGGCTGAGATGCCTTGTGGTAAAAACCCTGGGGAAGTTCTCGTTCTTGATGCATATCCAGGGATAGGTCTTGCTGTCTTTGAGGAGTATGTTGTAGCGGGGCTGGTTTTCCTTTATCAGATTGTTCTCCAGAAGGAATGCATCCTGTTCGCTCTCCACTACGGTGTATTTTACATCGGCTATTTTTGATACCAGAGCGCGTGTTTTTGCGTTCAGCCTTTCAGGGTTTGCAAAGTACGAAGACACTCTGTTTTTCAGATTCTTGGCTTTGCCCACATAGATAACTTTGCCGTCTGAGTCCAAAAACCTATAGACTCCTGGCTCTTTCGGAAGTAGGGAAATAATCTCTTTTTTTATTGTATCTTTGTCTTTGATGTGCATAAACCAAGGCTATGTGTGCAAAAGTAATCAATAAAAACGAACTTAAGAAGTCGCTGAGGATTCCCGGAATTCCGGGCAGTATAGTTGCTGCCATGGGAATGAAGATTGCGGGGCTCGACAAGCTCAACGAACTCTATGACAGCCTGGAAAAATATCATGGCGTAGAGTTTGCCGACAAGCTTCTGGAAAGTTTGGACATTACTTTGGATGTAAACACCAATGCCTTGGAAAACATCCCCAGGGAGGGCCGTGTTATAATCACTTCCAACCACCCCTTCGGAGGGCTGGACGGTTTTGCATCGCTGAGCATACTCGGAAAAGTGAGGCCGGACATAAAGATTCTGACCAACTTCATACTCTCCAAGGTTCCAAACGTGCAGGAATATTTCATTCCCATCAATACCACCTTCGGCTTTGGAAAATACACAACTACGGCAATCTCAGGGCTCCGCGAAGCCGAAGAGCATCTTAGAAACGGTGGTGCGTTGGTAATCTTTCCGGCCGGAGAGGTTTCTTCCTGGAACACGCAGGGGAAGGTGGTTGAGGATACAGACTGGCTGACTTTCATCTGCCGTCAGATACGCCGTTCAAACGGTCCTGTTGTTCCGATGTATTTCCACGGCAACAACTCAAAGTATTTCCAGTGGCTTGGCCGTATAAGCACCAAACTCAGCGATTTGCGTTTCGCCGGAGAAATCTTTGACAAGAAGGGAAAGGAAATAAAGGTCAGGATAGGGGGGCTCATCCAGCACTCCGAACTGGAAAAGTTTCCGGATGACCGTCTCATAGCAAAATTCCTCCGCAGCCGCTCTTATGTCCTGGAAGCCTCAACAGAAGAAAAGGACGCAAGCGTTTATACCGTGCCTCTGACAGAGCCTGTTCCCGTGGAACTGATACTCAAGGAAATGCATGATGCTCCAGACGCTCATCTTTTTGACGTGGGAAACCTTTCGTGCTATCTTTTCTCCCACGGCCAGATTCCAAACCTGATGCGCGAAGTGGCCCTCAAGAGAGAAGAAGCCTTCCGTGCCGTGGGCGAGGGTACCAACCAGGAAATGGACACCGATGCCTACGATGTTTACTACAAGCATCTCATCCTCTGGGATCATAGAAACCAGGATCTTGTAGGAGCCTACCGCATAGGACTCGGAAAAGAAATCATGCAGCAGAAGGGCATACATGGCTTCTATGCAGATTCTCTGTTCAACTTCAAGGACGAGTTTGCCCCGGTTCTGGAAAAGTGTGCCGAACTCGGACGCTCCTTCGTAAGTGTGAACCACCAGAAAGACACCCTTGCCCTCATACTCCTTCTCAAGGGCCTCTTTTACACTTTGGTTAAATATCCAGAATACCGCCACCTCATAGGCCCTGTAAGTATAAGCTCCTGGTATCCTATGCTTTACAGAAGTCTAATGATTAAATATCTGAGAGAAAACTTCAGTAATCCGGAATATGCAAAACTGGTAAGCCCCAAGACTCCGTTTGTTGCAGACTTCGGAAGGGTGGATGCCGACGCTCTGCTTTACGGCAAAGACGGCAATCTGGAGGCCTTTGACCGTTTCCTGCTCAAGACGAGCGCCGGACAGTACCGTTTGCCGGCCCTGCTCAAGAAATATATCCGAATGGGGGCTAAAATCATAGACTACAATGTTGACCCGGATTTCAACTACTGCGTAGATGGCCTGATAATGATAGCGTTGGAAGATATGCCCACAGATGATATAGACTCCCTGTCAAAGGAGTTCGAAGACAAAACTCCCATCTACCAGCGCTTCTATGGCACCAGCTTCTGATAAACCACGGCCTCTGCTGCCTGTTTGAGATAGCCTACCGATATGGCATCTTCAACTACCCTCAGGGTTTCCCTCTCAGAGATGTTATAGACACCCAGCCCCACCATCGGCATCTTCAGACCATTATTCAAAACTTTATAATCCATAACACTTTCCTTTTTAGTATGTTGACGCCTTGGATTCAACGAACTGCCAACGTCCGTCAGTCTTCGTCAGTCTGGACTTCATCTGCAGCCTCCAAGTATGACGGCCACCACCATAGACGGCAGCATTAACGCGGCTGCGACCTGTCATTTCCGCAGTCGTGCCATTCACGGTAATGCGAATCTCGTCATCCTCCACGGAATAATAGTTCAGCGTACCATTCTCTATCTCATGCAGATACTGCTTCTTGGGTTGCCTGTTTCCTGTCATGTGAATCAGGACCGAACCTTCAGCAAGTATCGAGTCGAGCGCCGCAATGTCCTTGGCAATCATGGCCTTGTACATCTGCTTGTAAAGTTGTTCTATTTGCTTCTTGTCATCCATATCGTTGTCTTTGTTTTGTAAATACTTGTGGTCTATCAATGGTTTTAACTCTCGTTCGAAGATGCTACGTTCTACGATTCTATAGTGCGGACGGTATGCCTCACGGTATTCAGGTGAATGGCTGATGGCATATTTGCCGACAGACAGAATGCTGTCGATGAAAGCCTTGTCGTGCTGATAAAGAGGGAGTCCAAGTTGCATCTGGTCAATCGTACTAATAATCACGTGCCAACGTTTTCTCCATTCTTCAACAGAAGGACGTTTGGGAGTATTGGCACTCCGGATAAAGGTATCCAGCAGCATATCCTCGGATAGGACATCCTCCTTGATGGTTCTGATGCTGACACGATAACAGCTGCTGTCCACGCCGCAAGGCTCATAGTTCCAAGGCATGAGGTCGTCGAGCGCAGTCGTGTTGAGTTCCGCGTCGAGATATTCTTTTACCCTTTGTCTGTCTGAAACGAGATGCTCAGCTCCCATGAAGTCCTGAAAGCACGACTTATACAGGTCAAGCAATCGAGACTGAGGATAGGTCAGCAGCTGCCTGTGGACAAATCCTTCAATGTCCTGCGCCTGGAGTACTATTGAGCAAAAGAAACAGATGATGACAAGTGCTACATTCTTCATCGCATAATTCCGATTTGTCTGTTTATCATTATTCTGACACGATGCAAGCAATCCACTGGAATAGTTCGTCCAGAGCGTAGTCACCGCTATGTGGGCGGTTCCAAGCCAAGAGGAAGTTTACGTCCTTGCCCGCGTTTTGGAGCTTTGTGGCAAAGTTGACGGGTACGGGGAAAGCAGTATCACGATCGCGTGCCCCATGACGGATGTACCAATGGGGCGCCACCGAAGTCTTGCCGTCGCCAAACTCCTCATTCTCGCCACTGCCATTGTTGACACCCTCTATCTTACTATCAAAAGCAGGTACACCTTTCAATGCCCTTCCTGTTGCATCGCCTGCCTGTGGCTGAGCGGCTGGAGAGGCCATGTAGCCACCTACGTATGTCCGCAGGAAGATGGGAGTCTGCTGCGTCGCTCCGTCAGGTACATATACATTGAGGAACTGGTAGGTGGAGTCCTCCACATTCGTCACATAGAACAGCCGTTCATAGGATGTGTAATTGACACTCGTGCCGTCATAGACGGTCATCTTCGACTTCATACCTGCATTGGAATCGAAAGCCAATGTGCTCTGTGCCATTGCTCCTACCGAGAGACTGACACCTAACATTACTGCATATATTCTCTTCATATTTTCTATGGAGTGTTTCGAGTCACGGCTCTGGTCTCTGTCATGACCATTCAAATAAATGACTTAACTTCTTGTTTGCGAAAATCCGATTTATCTATTAGCATTTTATAAATGCCTGTTCAGCACTTCGCTGACTTCTGGTATTTCTGGCTGTTGCTGCCATCTGCTCATAAGTTCACAGACCACTATGCCCTCCGCATTCGTAA
>CALBPX010000098.1 GCA_937899055.1 uncultured Bacteroidales bacterium | reverse complement strand
CATGAGGCTGATAACGCTGAATTCATATTTTTCTTCCAGATGCTTTATGAATTCAGCGTTATCAGCCTCATGGGTGTCTGGAATTATTCCGGCAAGACTTTCAACAATAGGACTGTAACGATGTTCCTGCTTCTGTGTGGCTGTCAGCTGGGTGAAAAAAGTCTCCACTAATGCAGATAAGGAGAGGTCCTGCTGGGCTGCATACTGTTTTGCCCGGGCAATAGTATCGGTATCAAGTAGTAATGTAAGTTTTGAATCTGTCCTGACATTCATACGTATAGAATATTAAAAATTATACGTATTGTCAAGGATCTTGAACTGACCCCAAAAAGTGGAACAGTTTTTTTCAAGAGTGGTTTTTGCGGTATTGAATCGGAGACATCCAATTCAAGGCCTTTGAAATCCGTTCTTGATTGTAATACTTGATGTAGTTCTGAACAAGCAGGACCATCTCAGCGTATGATATCCGGTTTGAACCCAGGTGATGAACCGTCTCAGATTTCATCGTGCTGAAGAAGGATTCCATGCTTGCATTGTCCCAGCAGTCTCCCTTTGCTGAAAGACTTTGGATGGCTCTTTCTCTCCTCAGCAGTGAGACAAACTGAGGATTTGTGTAAGTCCATCCCCGGTCGGAATGAATCACTGCATTCTCAAGTGTCGGGAAATGCATCTTCAACTCTCCTATGGTATCCATCACGAGATTCATGTCCAGGCTTCTGCTGGTTGCATAGGCGACAATCTCCCTGTTGAAAAGATCCTTGACGGCAGAGAGGAAGCACCATCCCGAATCTGTACGCAGGCAGGTGATGTCCGTGACAAGGCGTTTCCCCGGCTCTCCTGCCGTGAAGTCCCTTCTGAGGATGTTGCCGGGAAGCTCCGAAGCCCGCCTCTTCTTCTTGCGGTAGTAATCCTTAGGGTGCTTTCTTATCTTCTGCTTCGCATGAAGACCGTTCTCACTCATTATCCTTGCTACATGCTTGTGGTTGACTGCCAGACCCTCATTCCTGAGCATCTGTGCCATTCTCTTAGCTCCTATGTTGAAGCTGTTGGATTCCTGGATCTCCCTGATCCTCCGGGTCAGCTCCGGCTCTCTCTTCCCGTCAGGATTCTTCAGCCACCTGTAGTAGTTTGTCCTCGGGACCCTCAGCTCCCTCAGCATCAGGGTGATGGGAAATCCGGCTTTTTTCCCTGCAGCAAAAGTTCGTAGAATCTTTTTTTTTGAGGATCTGTCTCCTCCTGCAGCAAGACATCTGTATAGATTTCCCAGAGCCTGTTCCTGTCCTCCGCTTCCTTGAGTCTTCTTTGAAGATCTTTGATCTGCCTTTGCTCTTCTGTCATCTGGGTAAGCTCCATCTCTTACCCAGCATTTTACCACAGATTTGCTGAGAGCGAAACCTCTGCAGAGGTCTGCCATGCTGAGTGCACCGCTTCTGTATGCACTCACGATGAAAGCCCTTTGTCCGGCAGTGATCGTTCTGGCCCGTTGGACGGGCTGATCACTTACCCATCGGGTGTCACCTCCGTCATAAAGGTATTGCCATTCTTTGACGTGTGACCTGTCCAGGCCCAGGGTCTCAGAAATCTTCCTGGCTCTCAGGCCTTGCCGGAACAGCTTCAGTGCCAGTTCCTTGGTCTCTAAAGATATGATCTCTCCCATTTTTGGAACCTCCGTTTGGTGTTCCACTTTTTGGGGTCAGTTCAGGGTTGACAATCGGTCGGGGGGGGTAGGATAAACCACCATTTATTAGCAATTGCAACAAAGGAGTTATCTATGAGTTTGAGAAAGATGATGGCGGTTCTTCTTGCCCTGTGTATGGCACTGTTTACCATAGGCTGCGGAGGCTCTGGCGGAAGCGATGATGACGAAGATGATGCAACATGGCCGGTTGAGTATTATATGTCAGTAGGCGGCTCTCCTGCAC
>CALBPX010000097.1 GCA_937899055.1 uncultured Bacteroidales bacterium | reverse complement strand
CAGGTTTTGCAAACGCGGATTTCTGGCTTTTGTTGCTCCGCCGTGATAAATTCTCTCCAACGGAAGTTTGAGCGTGCCCGGATTGGAGAAAGTTAAGCAGTGGTCCTGTTTCACAACCTTGAACACCCCGGCAATCATTAGGTCAGAGTGAATAATCATATTGGTAAATGCTTCATGTACAGCCTTATGCACAGGTGTATCATCCTCTCTTTCAATGCCCTTGAGCACGAAGGGGGTTTTGATGTCGAAGGTGATTTTATTATTCATATTCCAACTCCTTGTCCACCATACTGCTCCTCCTGTCGAGCCTTCGGCATGACTGGTGAGAGACGCGTCCAGTTCAATTGTGAACGCAGTGCGTTCACTCTGCCGAAATCATTCCTCACGAGCAACTATTTCCATGGTTTTTCTTATTATTGTGCGCAAACTAACCCAAAAATGATTATCTTTGTAACAAAACTAAGAAAATGAGTATTCGCGAATGGGTGCATAGTCGGGAAATCGAAGGCCTTCCAATCTTTTCTTATGAAGAGGTGACGAACGCCTTCCCATCACTTACGCCACAGCAAATAAGTAATAATTTATATAGGATAGGCAAGAGTGAAATGATTACACAACCTTTTAAGGGTTTCTATGTCGTCATTCCTCCACATTATGCAGCGAAGGGTATTGTCCCACCAGTTTATTACATAGACCAATTAATGGACTATCTTCGCCGGCCTTATTATATCTGCTTGCTTAGTGCTGCGGAGTTATTGGGCGCTGCCCATCAACGCCCTCAGGAGTTCTCCGTCATGACAGTCCTGCCACGGATTAGAATGAGACGGTTATCCAGTCTGGATTGGAATTATCGCTCATCTATTCCTGACAACTTTCTAAAAGAGATTAATTCAGAGACTGGAACTATCAAGTTCTCTGGTCCGGAACTCACGGCTCTTGATCTTATCCAATATGAGCAACACGTTGGTGGTCTTTCCCGAGCGGCTACAGTTATTGAAGAATTGTCTGAGCAGACTGTTTGGACAGGAGCGGCTGAGAAGGGACTGCTTTCGCCATCTACTATAGCAACAGTTCAACGGCTTGGTTACATTTTGGAGAATGTCCTGATGAATCAATCGCAAGCCGAAGATCTTTATCATGAGCTAAAGACAGTGTCTCCTAAGCTCAACCGGTTCCGGCTCTCAACCCGTAAGAACGACGACGGGTCTGTCCTGGACAAGCGCTGGAATATCATGGTCAATACCGAAATAGAAATAGACGACCTATGATTCCTCGGTCAGCCATTACACACTGGAACAAACAGGTTCCCTGGGAAGATATCGCCAATGTTGAGCAGGATCTCATCATTACGCGAGCTTTGACCGACATATTCTCGGATGAATTCCTCGCATCAGAACTGGCTTTCCGCGGAGGTACAGCTCTTCATAAGCTCTATCTTGCACCCCAGCCAAGATATACTGAGGACATTGATTTGGTACAGATTAATCCCGGGCCCATCAAGCCCATCCTTTTCAGACTAGGGGAAGTTCTCGGTTACCTTCCGAACAAGGTCATTAAGCCCAAACGATTTAACAATACGATGCTTTTCCGGATTCAGTCAGAAATCCCTCCGGTTGTTCAGATTCGTCTTAAGGTAGAGATTGTACGTTGTCAAACCAAAGTGGACAACTTGTGCCGAGCGGTTTGAGAGGTTTTGTCAAAGATAAGAATTCGAAAGCAATTCACAACTTGGCGGGGACATCGAATCTACCAGTTTGCTTGCAGAACGGACAGGGCGTCTATAGCAGACCGGCATCGGTGGGTGTGCAGATTATTTCCATGGAGGTGTACTGAGGGGTCATACCCAACGCTTTGTAGAAGGCCTTTGCATTGGGGTTACATTCCCATACATGGAGGGTGATGTTGTAGCAACCCTGCTCCCGTGCAAAATCTTTTACATAGTCAAACAATGCTTTGCCTATGTGCTTGCCCCGGGCCTTTTCCGTTACACAGATATCGTCTATGTAGAGGGTGGTAAGCGGCCTGAGGCTGCCGCTGGAGCAATGCTTCAGCTCACAGAAGGCATAGCCCATTACGATTCCTTCCTTATCATACACGAATACAGGTGTCTGGGGGTTGGAAAAGATCTCCAGCAACTGCTCGTCGGAGTATTTTTTGCCAACCTTGTTGAACAGGTCAGGCCGCCCTTGGTGATGCACGGAAAGTACCTGCTGGAGCAAATCGTTAACCGCTTCCAAGTCTTTTGGCAAAGCCTTTCTTATGGTGAATGTATTCATAGGGCTAAAGGGCAGTGGCTTTGGGAGTCCAGTTCTTGAGGAACCTCAGGATCTTAGCCTTGTTATAGCCATCTCCTTCTTCCAGGAAGCTGGAGTCTTGGATGTGGATGACTTTGCCAGATGCGTCCAGGACAACCAGGGCCGGATAGCCGAACCTTCCGGCATTGTTCAGACGCTTCATCAGGGCGTTGGCTTTCTTTACGGTGGCCTCGTCTTTTGACTTGGCAAATCTGGGGTTGTAGTTTACATGGATATAGACAAAGTTATCGCTGAGGAGTTTGCTTATCTCGGCATCTTTTGTAACAAAGTCTGCAAACTTCAGGCACCAGGGGCACCAGTTTCCGCCCAACTGGCAAAGCACAAACCTGCCTTCGGTTTTGGCTTTAGCTACGGCCTTGTCTATCTGCTGGATAGGGTCTATGGTCTCGTCATAGACTTTTGCGAGTTTGTTCTGAGCGGTTTGGGCACATACGGAGGCAGAGAAGACTGCCATGATGAGGGCTGTTAGAACTGTTCTTTTCATATTCTGATGTCTTTGGTCTTATGCAAATGTACAAATAGCTGCGGAAATCTGCTCAATGCTTAGCGGCCCTGGGATGAGCGGTTTTGTAAACCTGTCTGAGCTTTTCAAATGAGTTGTGGGTATAGACCTGAGTTGCCGCAAGGCTGGAGTGGCCAAGCACTTCCTTGATGCTGTTAAGGTCTGCACCGTTGTTGAGCAGCGCCGTAGCAAAGCTGTGACGCAGGGTGTGCGGAGTTTTTTTGCCGGAAAGCCCCTTGACCAGTTCCAGTTCCCCCTTGACAGCCCTGTTTATAAACTCCACGTAGGCCGGCCGGCCTTTGTCCGTAAGGAAAAAGGCTTCGGAGGATCCTGCAGGCTGCTCGGCGATGCCATCCAGAAAGGCCTGCCGGAGCCTGAGGTAGTCTGCAATCTGTTCCATCAGCTGTTCCACTATAGGAACCGACCTCTGCTTGTTGCCTTTTCCGATGATGTTTATGGTCTGCCTTGCAAGGTCTATATCTTTAATCCTCAGCGATGCAGCCTCGGCCCGCCTCAGGCCTGTATCAAACAGCAGGGTTACAATCAGGCGGTTGCGGACGGAGGGATAGTCCTCCCCTACCGGGCTGTTGAGATACCGGGCAAGGGCATCGGGAGTAAAGAAAGACGGAAGCCGTTTCTTTTCCTTGGGGCGTGAAATTTCATTTACCGGATTTGCTGGAAGCTTTTCCTGCTTTACAAGAAAGTTGCAGAATGTACTCAGGGCGCTCAGATGCAGGTTTGCCGTACGCTCATCCAGACCCTTGTCAATCATGTATGACACATAGGCCCTGATTATGTTGAATTTCAGGACTTCCGTAATTTCCTCATCGCTCACTGAGCCGCACAAACCGTTCCTTTCCGGCCAGGCAAAGCGCAGAAAATCCACTATGGCATCGGCATAGATGGCTGCCGTACGGGGAGAATATCTCCGCCGGACCTTCAGGTAATCCGTAAAATCTTCCATGCAACCCATAGCACAAATATAAGCAAAAAAGCCGCAGGCAAAATGTCTGCGGCTTTCTGTATCGCTGAGTAAAAACTACTCCTCGCTGGTCTGAAGGTGCTTTACATAGATAGCCTTCATCAGCTGCGCGCGCCTGCGTACAGAGGGCTTCTCAAAGGTCTTACGGTCTCTGAGCTCGCGGATGACTCCGGTTTTCTCGAACTTTCTCTTGAACTTCTTAAGTGCTCTCTCTATGTTCTCGCCGTCCTTTATCGGAACGATAATCATGCTTTATACCACCTCCTTTTTCTTTTGCGGGGTGCAAAGATATGAAAAAATATCTCCCAAATGCAAATTCCTTTAAAAAATAAATACCCTAACAACTTACGATAATAAATGTTATATTTGCCATCTATTGTAAAGCGGCCCTTGCGGCAAGGCAAAGGCTCTTCAAAAGACATAAACACATAAACAATTAATACACCTATCAAACAACAGTAATAATATGGCAGAGAAATTATTTACTGAGTTTCCTCCCGTTCCCAAACAGGTATGGGAAGATGCTATAGTTAAGGATTTGAAAGGTGCCGACTATCAGAAGAAACTGGTATGGAGGACTATGGAAGGATTTTCCGTACAGCCTTACTACCGCGCCGAAGACCTGAAGGGTCTGAAGAACGTAGGTGGTCAGGCAGGGCAGTTCCCATTTGTCCGCGGCACAAAAGACAACAACAACTGGCTCATCCGTCAGGACTACATGGTTGGCAAAGACTTCAAGGCAGCCAATGCCTTGGCTCTGGACGGCATGATGAAGGGCGTAACAGCTCCCGGATTTGACCTGAGCCAGACAGAGAAGGTTCTCAAGGCAGATATGAGAACTTTACTCAAAGGCATTGAGCTCAAGGCCGTTGAAGTTAATTTCAAAGGCTGCAAAGACCTTTCAGTCCTCAAGAATTTTATTGCAATTGCAAAAGAAAACGGAGTAAGACCGGCAGCCGTCAGGGCTTCTTTTGACTATGACCCTCTCAAGGAGATGAACTCAACCGGAGTTTACAGCAAGGCAGATGCTTCAAAACTTTTGGTAAAGGCCATAGAGCTTGTAAATGAGTTTCCTAACATAACCGTTGTAGGAGTATATTCCTACGCCTTCAACGATGCCGGAAGCACCATTACACAGGAGCTTGCCTACGGAATGAATATGGGCAGCGAATATCTCAACCTGCTTACCGATGCCGGCCTCAAGGCAGACGATGCAGCAAAGAGAATCAAGTTCACCGTATCCATCAGCGGCAACTACTTTATGGAAATTGCAAAGTTCCGCGCCGCAAGACTTCTGTGGGCCAACATAGTAAAGGCCTACGGAGCAAAGAAGGAAGACAGCTGCAAGATTAAGGTACACGCAGTTACAAGCGCCTGGAACCAGACCGTTTATGACCCTTATGTAAATATGCTCCGCGATACCACCGAGGCAATGAGCGGCGCAATTGGAGGAGTTGACTCCATGGAAGTTCTTCCGTTCGACCACGCCTACAAGAAGCCCGGTGAATTCTCCAACAGAATTGCCCGCAATGTACAGAGCCTGCTTCTGGACGAGAGCCATTTCAACAAGGTAGTTGACCCGGGTGCCGGTTCTTATTACATTGAGGAGCTCACAGATTCCATAGCTAAAGCAGCTTGGGATTTGTTCAACTCCATAGAAAAGGCCGGCGGCTATGTAGAGGCATTCAAGGCAGAAAAGATTCAGGACAGCATCAAGGAAACCTCCCTCAAGAGAGATTCCAACATAGCAACCAGAAGAGATACTCTGCTTGGAACCAACCAGTTCCCTAACTTCACGGAAGTTGTGGAAAAAGAAGTTACCAAGAAGACCGTTACCCGCAAGGCAGCTCCAAAGAAGAAGGCTGGCATGGTTGGCCGTCCGCTGGAGGTTTACAGGGGCGCAATGGCCTTTGAGGAACTCAGGTTCAAGACAGACAAAGCCAAGAAACGTCCTATGGCATTTATGGTTACCTACGGAAACCTTGCAATGTGCCGTGCAAGGGCTCAGTTCGCCTGCAACTTCTTTGCAGTGGCCGGTTTCCAGGTAGTTGACAACAACCGTTTCAACTCTCCTGAAGAAGGAGCAAAGGCAGCTCTCAAGGCAAAGGCAGACATCATCGTAGCATGCTCGTCAGACGATGAATATGCAGCAGAGGTTCCTGCAATTGCCAAGATAGTAGGCAAGAAGGGCATCGTAGTTGTGGCAGGAGATCCTGCTTGCAAAGACGAGCTCATAGGCAAGGGAATAGAGAACTTCATCAGCGTACGCAGCAATGTTCTTGAAACATTGAAGGCATACCAGGAAAAACTTATCAAATAAGGGGAGGAAAAGTTATGCGTCCAAAATTCAACGATTTAGTATATAAGTCAGCTGCCAAACCTGCAGCAAAGAAGGGTGCAGCAAAGAAGGAAGTTCTTTGGAATACCCCTGAAAAGATAGCCGTCAAGACCAACTACACGGCAAAAGACCTGGAGAAGATGGAACACCTGCACTATGCCGCAGGAGTTGCTCCTTTCCTCAGAGGCCCTTACAGCACAATGTATGTTCAGAAACCTTGGACCGTACGCCAGTACGCAGGTTTCTCCACCGCAGAAGAGTCAAACGCCTTCTACAGAAGGAACCTGGCCGCCGGCCAGAAAGGTCTTTCCGTAGCATTTGACCTTCCTACACACAGAGGCTACAACGCTGATAACCCAAGAGTTGTAGGCGATGTAGGAAAGGCCGGAGTAAGCATCTGCTCTGTAGAGGACATGAAGATTCTGTTTGACCAGATTCCTCTTGGAAAGATGTCTGTTTCCATGACCATGAACGGAGCCGTACTGCCTATTATGGCCTTCTACATCGTAGCAGGTCTGGAGCAAGGCGTAAAACTTGAGGAAATGGCCGGTACAATCCAGAACGACATCCTCAAGGAGTTTATGGTGCGCAACACCTACATCTACCCTCCTGAGTTCAGTATGAGAATCATCGGCGATATCTTTGCCTACACTTCTCAGTTCATGCCAAAGTTCAACTCCATCTCAATTTCCGGTTACCACATGCAGGAAGCCGGTGCAACCAACGACATCGAGATGGCTTACACCCTTGCAGACGGTCTGGAATATCTCCGTACCGGAATCAAGGCCGGAATTCCTGTAGATAAATTTGCACCGCGTCTGAGCTTCTTCTGGGCAATCGGAACCAACCACTTCATGGAGATTGCAAAGATGAGGGCTGCCAGAATGCTTTGGGCAAAGATTGTCAAGCAGTTCAATCCGGAAAATCCTAAGAGCCTCAGCCTCAGAACCCACTGCCAGACTTCGGGATGGAGCCTTACGGAGCAGGATCCTTTCAACAACGTTGCAAGAACTTGTATAGAGGCTATGGGAGCCGCTTTGGGCCATACCCAAAGCCTGCATACCAACGCTCTTGACGAAGCAATTGCACTGCCTACAGACTTCTCTGCACGTATTGCACGTAACACCCAGATCTACATCCAGCAGGAAACCCAGGTCTGCCGTTCAATTGACCCTTGGGCCGGTTCCTACTATGTTGAGAGCCTGACCAATGAGCTTGCTCACAAGGCTTGGGGCCACATCCAGGAAGTTGAAAAGCTCGGAGGTATGGCAAAGGCTATCGAAACCGGAATTCCTAAACTCAGAATAGAGGAAGCCGCTGCAAGAAAGCAGGCCAGAATAGACTCCGGAGAAGAAAGCATCATCGGCCTTAACCTCTACCGTCTTGAGCATGAGGATCCTATCAAGATTCTTGATATAGATAACGCCAAGGTTCGCCAGCAGCAAGTTGCCCGTCTGGAGAAGCTTTACAAGACAAGAGACAACGAAAAAGTTAAACAGTGTCTGGCCGCTATCACAGAGTGCGTAAAGACAAAGAAGGGCAACCTTCTTGCACTTGCAGTTGAGGCTGCAAAAGCAAGGGCTTCTCTTGGAGAGATTTCCGATGCTTGCGAAGAGGTAGTAGGAAGATACACAGCAAAGATCCGTATGAATGTAGGTGTTTACTCATCAGAAGTCAAGAAAGACAGCGAGTTTGAGAAAGCAAAGAAGATGGTTGCCGAATTTGCAAAGAAAGAAGGCCGCCAGCCTCGTATCATGATTGCCAAACTCGGTCAGGACGGTCACGACAGAGGTGCAAAGGTTGTTGCTACCGGTTATGCTGACTGCGGATTTGACGTAGATATGGGTCCGTTGTTCCAGACTCCGGCCGAGGCAGCAAAGCAGGCTGTTGAGAACGACGTTCATGTTGTAGGAGTTTCTTCTCTTGCAGCAGGCCACAAGACTCTGGTTCCTCAGATTATTGCTGAGCTCAAAAAGCTCGGAAGAGAGGATATCATAGTCATTGCCGGCGGCGTCATTCCTGCACAGGACTACGATGCCCTCTACAAGGCAGGCGCAGCTGCAATCTTTGGCCCAGGTACCAGAATCTCCTATGCTGTAATCAAGATGATGGAACTTCTCAACCAAAGGTTTGAGAAGTAAGGCAAGAGATCCTGCATATTAAATCAGAAGGCCGGTTCAGACAAACCGGCCTTTTCTGTGAATATTCTTTTGCCAAACTCCCAAACAGAATTCCGCCAACTGTCGAATCAAAAGGTAGCGTGCAAAGGAGCCATGCGCTCTTTTGGTATGCTTTGTCATGGCTCAAAAAAATCCGAAGGCCTGCGGCCGTAAAAAATGAGGGCTTCGCCCATGATTTGATAGTTTTATGCTGACCGCATACGCAGTCAGCAGGCTTGCCGGGCTATAAGCCCATGCCAGCCATTATTCTGAGACGGGACGCACCGAATGCCCGTTGTAACGGTAGAAGTCGTACCTGCCCACATCGTCGGAATAGAAGCCCACGAGCCACGCGCGGTGCGGGAAGTCCGTACTGAGGGAAGAAGACCAGTAGTAACCGATGGAACCGGCACTCTCGAGGACGGTATGGTTCCGGCGGCCAGCGGCGGGAAGGAAGATGCTGTTGCCGTTAATTTTACTGGTTACCCTGCAACCATATACACCGTTCTGTGTTGTCCAAGTCCATGTACATTTGGTCCGGAGCTCTGTCCATTCTGCGTCCGTGGGCATACGCCATTTACCGCCAAGCTTGGATTTAGCCACATCATCTGACGCATCCAAAAACGTCTTGTTGTCCACCCTACCATAAAAACTGATTATATTATATTTGGTCAAGGTATTGTAAGAACCGTTGCACCATTTATATACTGACCAATCCCAATCATATGCCATCTGGGTATTGGTTTCGCCCCAGGCGTAATAATCGCCATACTCCTCCGGTTTAGAAGCGCCGAGGTTGCAGGTTGCCCACCGAACAGAAAGACCAAGATCAACACCATATTTTCGCTCGTACGCCTCTGCCTCTGCCCTAGCTTTCTCTTCTGCCTCTAACCGAGTCGATATTGTTTCGTAATCATCCCCATCGGAAACCAACAACACGACTCCAGATGGGTACTCTCTTGACATATACTTCTTACTCCCAAGATAGTTATTCGCCTTAAGAAGAGACAACTCTTCTTCGGTCGGGATTCTCCAATTATTGTAGCCATGTTGTGCTTGAGCATTTATATGCTTAATGATGCTGCTTGGTTCTGCACTGAACTCTCCCAGTTCGTTAGGGAATATCTTCAAATAACCATAGAGAACTTCAACTTTTGTCCTAGCATTGCTTGAAGAGGCTATCTGTGCCTGAGAAACAGGCACGGAAGGTTTTGGAGTGATGGCTATCTTTGTCGCAAGCTTCTGCGCTATGCCCTGCATTGAAGTTCTGTATGATGAGCCGGCTGAGAAGGTCGCACCTTCAGTAGCGATAACCACGCCACTTTCTACATTGATAGCTCTTACATCCACATTATACTGTTTCAGTACAAAAGTGATATCTCCTAGAACAATGACAGAAACATTGAGAATCTGACCTATACGAACCATCTCATTTTGAGTCAAAGATGAGCGCTGAAATCCTTGTTCACTTATCACCTTGTCTATTTGAGACCTTTCTACCATCGAATATCCGGCCGGGCGAAAATGAGTAATAAAGATAGACGATATACCGTCAACATCAGCCTGAGATAATCCTGTATCGGCCTTGAACTCCATTACAGCACAACGTTGAGAGTAGGATATCAAGGACAGAAATAGGAAAACAATAGAGATGAGTGCTTTTTTCATGATGGAATACAGTTATGGCGCACAGTCCCATAGGACAATGCGCCTTTGTTAATAATTAAGCTATTGAATACTAGCGAATTACCCCCCCCCGAAAGCCACAGAGGGGTATTGCGAATCAATATGAACGATCCTGAGCATCTCCACAAAAATAATGAATTTGAGCATGATTTGCAAGTATTTGCCAGAATCATAAAATCTTGGAAAAGTGTAAAACAGCCGAAATATTTACATTGGAAAAGTGTATTTTATTTGCTTTTTATGCTTGTATTTAAGTGAAATGATAACCTTTTTCGAACAAATCCAGGCAGAAGAGAAAGTATATAAGTTTGATCTTACAGGGCTTTAATTCTTGTAGGAAATCTTAAAAACTGGAGGTAAACGAGGGAATGCTCCTTGAGAATATTGTAGCCTGAAGTCACTTATCTTCCTCTTTACATGGCACCTTTATTGTGAGTACATAGAGCGTAATTCCATCCTCACAAACATAAAAACTTGCTATATTCGCACAATGGGCCTTTACTGTCCGTAACATCGTTGGTTATAGGCCTGACTTAACTGTTTCATTGTTATTTACACATACTGTTTAAGAAATGATTATCAGATTATTAAGACAACTGCTGACTTTTTCCTCAGCGATAATTTTCTGCCAGGGCATTGCCCTTTCTCAGGGGAGGACGGTTTCTCTGACCTACAGGACAGACGGAAACCTTTACCCTGGAACGGAAAGAAACCTGCAGGTCTATATTCCGCAACAGTACTCAGGCACTCAGGCCTGCCTGTACATAGGTCTGGACGGGATAATGTGCAATGCTCCCGCCGTATTTGACAGACTGATAGCAGAAGGAAAGATGCCGGTTACCATAGGAATCTTTGTACAGCCCGGTCTTATCAGAGGAAAAGACGGACAGGTAGTCCGCTACAACCGTTCCAACGAGTTTGACTTTACGGACGGAAGATTTGCCGAGTTTCTTGACAGCGAAATTATTCCGTTTGTAGAAAACAGTACCGGAGTGAGAATATCCAAAGACCCGGACAAAAGGGCAATCTTTGGGCTTTCCAGCGGAGGAATTGCAGCTTTTAATGCCGCATGGATGCGTCCCGATCTTTTCCGCAGGGTATTCAGCGGGGTTGGAACGTTCGTGAGCATGAGAGGCGGAAACGACCTTCAGATGTTTGTCAGAAAGAGCGAACCCAAGCCTCTCAGGATTTTCCTCCAGGACGGAAGCAACGATGTCTGGAACGCAACCTTCGGCCATTGGTACGAGGCTAACCGGATGCTCGCCACGGCCCTTGACTTTGCAGGATATGACGCTGGCTACGACTGGTCAGACGGTTACCATTCCGTCAAACGCTCCGCAGAAATATTTGAGCAGGTAATGGTCTGGCTCTGGCGAGACTATCCGGAACCGGTCAGGGCAGGAATAACTCAGAACGATTTTCTGAACAAATATCTGTATCAAGATCAGGAAAAGACCCCTTTTGAAGACCTTTCGGTTTGCGGAAAAGACCAGTGGATCAAGGAAAAAGACATTGATGCCTCCGCTGCGGAGAAGTACGGAAACCGTTATGCCGCAACCTATCCGGACGGCAGTTTTATGGCTTTGGAGACTGACCTCAGCCATGACTCTCAGGAGGGCAACTGTCTGTGGCAAGCCGTCATCAGCAATGGACAGCCGGCCTATCAGCAGAGGTTTTACTGGCTCCATTCCTACGGCAACCAAACGGGAGCCAAGGGGCCCATGGCTTTTGACTCCAAAGGCAACCTTTTCATACTCACCGATACAGGCATCCAGGTCTGCGACCAGAACGGCAGGGTAAGGTTCATTCTTGAAATTCCGGATGAGGTAAAAACCGCCCTCCTGAAAGAGAGGAAACTGGGGCTCAGGCAGCTGAATATTAAAATCGCTGAGGAAAAAATATTGCTTTCGGACGGGCAGACCTTTACCTATTCCAGAAAATTCAACATCATGCCCCCTATAAAAGGGCAGACTCCTAAAAGTCAGGGGCAGGGTTGATACAATTTTTTTGTACCTTTTCGAATCCTGCCAGAAAAGAAGATGAATGGCAGGGAATAAGATGTA
The DNA here is from genome assembly GCA_937899055.1 of uncultured Bacteroidales bacterium. Lineage (GTDB taxonomy): Bacteria > Bacteroidota > Bacteroidia > Bacteroidales > UBA932 > Egerieousia. The sequence goes on along the minus strand of CALBPX010000097.1, from coordinate 14,898 downwards.
GATCAAATTCTTACAGCACTCGGTTCCTTTTTGTCTTCGGTATGAAGGGACAAAAACGGGACAAAAATCAGATTTATCAAATCATGGGCGAAGCCCGGAAACACGGTGAGGACCGTAAACATTCTATTAGAGGGCACATCCACTTTCGGGGTGTGCCCTCCAATCTTCCGGTGTAAGAAACCGCATATCGCCAACCACGGTTGGCGGAGAGACATAATCAAAGGATTATCCACTCGCCGCCCTTGTCACCGCCTTGTCGCTTAATCTTTTTTTCTTCTCGAAGACGGGCAATGTCTCTTTCGATGGTCCGTTCAGTGACTTCAAGAGCTCTTGCCAATTCTGCGGAGGATATTCTAGGGTCAGAACGTATCAGGCTAAGGATATCCTGCTTTCTTTTTTCCTTTCCTTTAAGTGTTTTTTCTGTCTTTTCTCCGACATTTTCTCCGACATTTTCTCCGACATTTTCTCCGACATTTTGAGAAGATGTCGGTTTTCTCTTGTAAAGAACCGTCGAGAAGAAACCTTCAGTCTGGAATTCCGGTGTCGGAAGTCCAGCTTCCTTCATCAGGTCAGTCATTCTGGGGATGCCGGAGCCGACTTTTTCGACAAGATCCATTCGGGTGAAAAGTTCGAACACCTTAGGATTGCGGGACTTGCTCATATGGCCGAAGTTCCTGGCCACGATGGGAAGCAGCCCACCGGGATTGGTGATTTCCAGCCGATCATCGTATAACTCCACCATGATATTTGCGGCAGTTTCGTAATAATCGCGATGACAAATCGAGTTGGTAAGTGCTTCTTTTATAGCGTCTAACGGAATCTCCCATTTCTCGATACGGGGATTGAAGCCGTCCATTATGTATTCGACGGTAAGACGCTGTTTCAGCCATTTGGTAGTCTCATTGTACTGGCTGAGGAGCGGGCCTCCGATGGTCTTGGAATCAATGATGTGGACCTTGTTCGTTCCCTTGAAGAGGACGCAGCGGACAACCGCCTGGGGAATCCGCTTGCCGCATTCCTCGGAGAAGAACATCGGAATCACATTGGTTATCTCCCCTTTGGGGCCAAGCAACTCAAGATTCCGGATCAGTTCAGGAGTAGGTGCCGGAGAGGTGATGCCTGCCTTCTCCTTGAATTCGCGGACAGCCTGTTCAGATATCTCGTCCATCCTGAACCATTTGTTGAACGCCTCATCGAAATGAAGGGCGCCGGCATCATCGAATAGTTGCCGCATCTCGGCCGGAGTGCGAAGCTTTTGGGAATTAGCTCCACGACGGACAAAGATAGAACCGGATGCTACATAAGGTTTGTTGTCTCCTTCCTGAACTTCAATCACCCAGATGTCGTGCCCCTGAACAGTGAGCGGGTAGAACTCGCAGGAGACGGCGGGTTGAATGGCATCCAGAGAATCTTGGATGGATGAACGTTTGGTGTTGTCGATGGTGAAACCCTTAACGAATTCGCTCTTATTGTTGACTCCTATAAGGACGTAACCGCCGGTGGCATTGGAAAAGGCGCACACTTCTTCGCTGAGTTCCCTCACCTTGGAAGGAACGCTTTCCTTGAATTCGACGTGTTGGCCCTCTCCTTGGGCAATCAACTCCAGTGCTTTCTTTTCGTCAATCATATTGTCCGGTCTTTGCTTGCAGATATACTGAATTCAACTGGAACAAGTACGCTATCGCGGAGATGGCCAGTGTCGCAGCGGCACGGGGTGCTGATCAGGATTTTCAGTTCCTCGACCGTAAGGAACTCCCGCCGGGCGTTCTTGATCTTCAGTTTCTCCCGGATCCGGACGGGCTCTTTCACCTTGATTTCTTTTTTCCTTTTAGCCATTTCCTTCGTTATGTTTTACTATCGTTTCCGATTGTTTTCGGCGCTACAAGAAATTTTTGTATCTTTGGCGATTGGCTTCCAAGTCTTTCTTTGAAAGAAAAAGTAATAATTACATATCATGAAAAAGAATCTGTTAATGATTTTGGCTGCTGCCTGCTTTGCGCTTGCAGGTTGCGGTGGTGGCGGCTCCGACAAGCCTCTTGATACTGAGGAAGATAAAAAAACTACTGAAGAAGTTGACCCTCCGATTAACGAGCCTCTTGTTGCCCCCAACGCCCGCATAGACGACGGACGCCATGTTACGGCTTATGTTACCTACTACGGAAGCCTCATTCCGGACGCAAGCATAATTACCCACATAAACTATGCGTTTGCAGAGCTTTACATGGTAGATGGCGTATATCAGAAATTTGATTTGCAGGGCAGCAAGACAAGGTGGCAGAACATACTGAACCTGAAGAAGACCTATCCTCAGCTGAAGATATGCCTGAGCTTTACCCACGGAGTGGTGAATTCCGGAAACAAGCAGGGAGGAAGCTTTTCTGCCCTTTGCAAGAGCGAAGACAACATGAAACGCTTTGCCGAAGACTGCCTGAAGTTCTGCCAGGACAACGGAATAGACGGAATAGACTTGGACTGGGAGTACCCGGGCCTTTCCTGGAGCGGAGCAGCCTGCGATGTAAGCTGTGATACAGATAATTACGTTAAACTGGTGAAGCAGCTGAAGGAAACTCTGGGAGACAAGTACACCGTTTCCTACGCCGGCTACTGCTCAGACAAGATTGCCGTAACCGGAGGCTACAGATACATAGATATTGCAGGAATGGATCCATACGTGGACTTTGTAAATATCATGACCTATGACCTGGATGCAGCACCTCACCATCATTCTGCACTTTCAGACACCAGGGCATACAAAGACTGCAACCGTGCGGTAAATGCCTATCTGAACGCCGGAGTTTCTCCAAGCAAGCTTGTTCTGGGAGTTCCCTTCTACGGCAGACATTCATTCAGCACCTCACCTACCGCCCTTACATACAAGAGCATACTGAACATGGACGCCAAAACATACCGCAGGAACAAGTGGGATGCAATAGCAAACTGCCCCTATGTGGAAACCATGCAGGGCGTATTCTTCATGGGGTACGACAACCCCAAGAGCATAGCTACAAAGGGAGCATGGGTGCGCCAGAAGGGAATGGCCGGGCTGATGTATTGGGAGTATGACCAGGACGATTCCAAGGGCACCCTCCGTACGGCTCTCTGGAATGCGGTCATGACCAAATAGTTATTATTCATCGATGAGTAAAGAAGAGAAAGAAATAAAGGGGGCGGCTGCAGATTACAGCAGTAAAGACATCCAGCACTGGGACTGGAACGTGCATCTGAGAAACAGGCCAGGAATGTACCTTGGAAAGCTGGGCGACGGCAGCGAAAAGGACGATGGTATCTATGTGCTTTTCAAGGAGATAGTTGACAATGCCGTGGACGAGTTCAACATGGGGCACGGCAAGGTCATAGACATTACTCTTGACGAGCAGACCAACGAGGTTTCCATAAGAGACTATGGAAGAGGCATTCCTCTGGACAGCCTTGTGGTTTCTGTAGGCCAGATGAACACCAGCGGAAAATACGGTTCGGACGCATACGGAAAGTCTGTAGGTCTGAACGGAGTGGGAGCCAAAGCCGTAAATGCAACATCTACACGCTTCTATGCCCAAAGCTGGAGGAACGGAGAAAGTGTCTGGGCCTCTTTTGAGGAAGGCCGCCTGAAAGAACAGGGAAGGCTCACCGATACCGGTGAAAAAGACGGAACCCTCATACGCTACACAGCCGACCCTACCCTTTACGAAAACTATTCCTATAAGATTGAGTACATAGACAGTATGCTGAAAAACTACGCATACCTCAATACCGGTCTTACAATCCATTTCAACAAGAACACATATCACAGCAAGAACGGTCTGCTGGACCTCATAAACGACAATATGGGAGAAACTCCACTGTATCCTCCCATCCACCTCAAAGGCACTGACATTGAATTGGTCATAACCCATTGCAACGAATCCGGAGAAAACATATACTCTTTTGTAAACGGCCAGAACACTTATCACGGAGGAACCCATCTGAGTGCCTTCAAGGAGGCCGTAAGCAAGACCATAAAAGACTTCTTCAAAAAAGATTACGACCCTAAGGATGTAAGGGAAGGCATTGTTGCAGCCATTGCCATAAGGGTTGGAGAGCCGGGGTTTGCCAACCAGACCAAGACCTTCCTGAATTCTAAGCTCACCGATACCGAAGAGAGGGGCGGAATACCTATCCGTACATTCATAGGCAACTTCCTGGCCTCCGAACTGGACAACTATCTGCACAAGACGCCCATTACAGCGGACATTATGCAGAAGAAGATAAACTCCAGCGAAAAGGAAAGAAAGGAAATAGCATCCATCCTCAAGAGCAAACGCAGCAAGAAGGGGATGATAAACAACGAGAACCTGCGCGACTGCAAAATCCATTACACAGACAAGAACAACCCTCTGGCAGAAGAAACCACAATCTTCATCACGGAGGGAAATTCCGCAAGCGGAACGGTTTCCAAGGCCAGAAACTCAGACACTCAGGCAGTGTTCTCGCTCCGTGGAAAGCCAAAGAATACCTACAACAATTCCAAGAAGGTTATCTACGACAAAGACAATAAGGAACTCAACCATCTGCAGGCGGCCCTGGACATAGAAGAGGACCTGGACAACCTGCGTTACAACAAGGTTGTGATTGCCACGGATGCCGATGTGGACGGCATGCATATCAGAATGTTGCTGCTGACCTTCTTCATACAGTTCTTCCCTGAACTGATAAGAAGAGGACATCTGTTCATTCTTCAGACACCGCTTTTCAGGGTCCGCAAGAAAAAGAAAGACAACTCGTTTGATGTACGCTACTGCTATTCGGAAACCGAAAAGCTAAAAAGTTCTAAAGAACTGGGCAGCGGAGCAGAAGTTACACGTTTCAAGGGTCTGGGCGAAATTTCCGACAAGGAGTTCAGCTATTTCATAGGAGAAAACATGAGGCTCGACACCATACGCCTTGGAAGCGACGACCCTGTCCACGAAATGCTTAAATTCTACATGGGCAACAACTCGCCTGAAAGACAGAGATTCATTATGGAGAACCTGCGGGAGGAAGTTGTTCTTGAGGACAGGATTACAGACGATACAAACTCATAGTCATGGGGTTCAGACAGAGATTCGGCAGAAGGGTTCTTAAAATCATGGGATGGAGGATTGCTGAAGAAAACCCCATGCAGGATACCAGATGCATAGTTCTTGGCGTTCCCCACACATCGGTTGTGGATTTTGTAGTAGCCTGGGCTTACGGGGCCTCTTCGGGAATTACCCTGAACATAATGATTAAGAAAGAATTCTTCTTCTGGCCCCTGGGCTGGCTCCTGAGAAAGATGGGAGCCATTCCGGTTGACCGCGGAAAAGGCAGCAACGTTGCCCTCTCCAGCATCAAGGCCCTGAACCAGTCCGAGACCATGTATCTTGCAATAGCTCCGGAAGGTACAAGAAAGAAAACCGCACACTGGAAGATGGGGTTTCTGACCATTGCCCGCGCCTGCAATGTTCCAGTATATCTGGGATACTTCAACTATGGGTGTAAAACAGTAGGGCATGGCCCGAGATTTGCGGTCTCTGACAACCCGAAAGAAGACATGAGAAAGATTCAGGCCCACTATGCTTCAATGAATTTGAAAGGCAGGCACAAAGACTGCTTCAGTTGCGGCGATGTGGAGCCTCAGTCACTGGAAAATACAGTTTTATGAAAAAATACATATCGGTTGCTTTATGCATGCTGCTTCCGGCGGCAGTTTTTGCTCAGACATACACGCTCAAAGAGTATGAAGAATTTGCCCTTCAGAATTCCAAGACCCTGAAGGTGGCCCAGGAAAGGATAAACGCCGCCGAAAATCTCAGAAAAGCAGCCTTTACGCAGTTTCTCCCGAGTTTCCAGGCAGTGGGAACCTACATGTGGAACCAGAAGAACATTTCGCTGCTTTCAGAAGACGCCCTGCTTCCTGTAGGAACCAAGATGGCAGACGGCAGCTTTGGCTTTACCGCAGACCAGATTTCCAATTCGTGGACTGTCATAGACGGGCAGCCGGTTCCTCTGGATGCAGACGGAGTGCCGTTTGACCCCAAAGCCAATCCGGACAAAATCCAGTGGAAACAATATGCTTACCTGCCCAAGAGCGAACTCACATACGATGTCCACAATGTGTTTGCGGCAGGTATCGGTTTTACCCAGCCTATTTATATGGGCGGAAAGGTCAGGGAACTCTACAACATAGCCAAAACCAGCGAAGACATTGCCAGGCTTCAGATAGACAACACTCAGGAAGAACTCATGATATCGGTTGACCAGGCCTATTGGACAACCGTATCGCTGATTAACAAAAAGAAGCTGGCCGAAAAATACGTTGAACTCCTTTCGAGGCTGGAGAAAAACGTGCAAGCCTCAATAGACGAGGGCGTTGCCACCAAAGGAGACCTGCTCAATGTAAAGGTCAAGCTCAACGAAGCCAACCTTGCACTGACCAGGGCTACGGACGGCGTGGCTCTTTCCAAGATGGCATTGTTCAGGGTCTGCGGGCTAGATCTGGACGGAGACTTTGGACTTGCAGACGAAGACATTACCCAGAGTCAGGCCCAGGAACTGGACCCTGCATACAACAAGGCTCAGGCAATAGACGGACGGTTTGAAATCAGAGAGCTGGAAAATCTGGAAAAGATAAGCCACAGCCAGGTGAAGATAGCCCGCAGCCGGTTTTTGCCGAACATTGCCGCCAGCGCTAACTATTTGACTACCAACCCAAACACCTTCAACGGGTTTGAAAACAAGTTCAAGGGAATGTTCTCTGCCGGAATTGCAGTTACCATACCCATTTTCCACTTCGGCGACAGAATACATACGCTGAAGGCCGCCCAGAGCGAAGAAAAAATAATCCGGCACCGCATAGACGAAGCCAAAGAACTTATAAACTTGCAAGTTACCCAAGCCAATTTCAAGGTCAGGGAAGCCAACCGGAAACTCGAGACCGCCCAAAGCAACATGAGTGCCGCCGAAGAAAACCTGAGGCTGGCAGACCTCTCATACAAAGAAGGGCTGATAAGCATCACAGACCTGCTCGGAGCGCAGACCGCCTGGATCAGCGCCAACTCCGACAAGATAGACGCCGGCATAGATGCCCGCATGAGCGAGCTCTACCTGCGCAAGGCTGTGGGACTGAGCAACATCAAGTAATGAAATTTAAAAGATTCTATATATGAAAAAGTTAGAGCAAAGTACGGTCAGCCTGCTTATAGGACTTGCAGCACTGCTGCTGGTAATTATTGTTCTGGTACTGATCGGATGGCTGACATCTGCTCCCCAGAAACTTACAATCCAGGGTACCGTAGAAGCCCGCGAATACAGAGTTTCGGGCAAAGTAGCCGGAAGGGTTGAGCAATTGATTTATCAGGAAGGCGACACCGTAAGCAAAGGCGAGGTTGTAGTAAGACTGGACAGCCCTGAGCTTCAGGCTAAGATAGTTCAGGCCAATGCCCAGAGCAAGGCTGCTCAGGCCCAGCGTGCCAAGGCCTCCGGAAGCGCCCGCAGCGAGCTTGTGGAAGGCGCATACGAGCAGTGGCAGAAAGCCCTGGTAGGAGTGGATATTGCCAGAAAATCCTACGAAAGAGTTGAGAACCTGTATCAGAAAGAGGTTGTTTCTGCCCAGAAAAGAGACGAAGCCAAGGCCCAGTACGATGCAGCCGTAGCAACTGAAAAGGCAGCCCGCAGCCAGTACAATCTTGCTAAGAACGGAGCGCAGTCTGAAGACCGTCAGGCAGCTCAGGCCGCGGTTGAAGCTGCAAAGGCCAGCGTGGATCAGGTGAACTCCTACATAGACGAGATAAACCTTGTGTCTCCGGTTACGGGAGTAATTACCGAGGTCTTTCCCAAGGTGGGAGAACTGGTAGGACAGGGCTCCCCCATCATGACCGTTACGGACATAAACGATGTCTGGTTCTCGTTCAACATCAGGGAAGACATGCTTGAGGGTATTACCATGGGCAGCAAGATAAATGTAAAGATTCCTGCCCTGGGAAGTCAAACCTATCAGGCAGAAGTCTATTTCATAAACGTAATGGCCTCGTTTGCAACATGGAAGCCCACCAAGGTCTCTGGAGAATTTGATGCCAGAACCTTTGAGGTAAGGGCAAGGCCCACAGCCCCTATCCCCAACCTGAGGGCCGGAATGAGTGCTATAGTAAAATAGTCTGCGTCTGAGGAAGAAGCCATGAAGAAGTCCTCCAATATGCTTAGCTGTATCCTGAACGTAATGGTGCGCGAAAGGGACATCATGTCCAGCCGCCCCATCTACCTTTACGGTACCATATTGGTTTTGGCCTTCTGCGCCATTTTCTTTGTATCGCTGATGTATCAGGGGCTTCCGCAGAGAGTACCGGTGGGAGTTGTAGATAAGGATGACTCTTACCTTTCAAGAACCGCCATAAAGCAGATAGAAGCCATGTCGGGCATTGAGATTGCTCAGCGATACGGCAGCTTTCACGAAGCCCGCAAAGCCATGCAGCGCGGCGATATCTACGGGTTCATTGAATTTCCGGAAGACCTGTATGTGAACACTGTAAACGGCCTGAGGCCTACCATTCCGGTTTATTACACGGAATCATACATGGTGCCTGGTACTCTGGCCTACAGGAACTTCCTGCAGATAGCAAATGTGCTCAACGGCGCAGTAAAAAGAACTACCATGAGAGCCAAGGGAGTGGCGGAGGCCGACATCATGCCGCAGCTCCAGCCCATTACGATAGATACGCACAGCATCTGCAACCCATGGAGCAGCTATGCAATTTATCTGATATCCATAATCTGGCCTGGCATCTTGTCTTTGTGCATAATTGTGATGACAGTATTTACCATAGGCATTGAACTCAAGCAGAAAACCACTCACGACCTTCTGGAAAAAGCCGGAGGAAGCATATTCAATGCCCTGGTTGGCAAGCTGTTACCATATTTCCTGATTTATCTGCTGATGGGCCTGTCGTTTGTTGTGCTGGCCTACAGGATATTTGCATTCCCGCTTCTGGGGCAAACATGGGTAATGATTCTGAACATAATCATGCTAATCCTAGCCTCCCATGCCGTGGGGCTGTTTTTGATAGGCCTGCTTCCGGTACTGAGAGATGCCCTGAGTGCAGCGTCGCTCTATTCCATCCTGGCCCTTTCCATGTGCGGAATGACCTTCCCCATAGAAATGATGATTGCTCCCATGCAGGGTTTTGCCCAGCTGTTCCCGCTCAGGCAGTATTATCTGATTTATGTCAAATGGGCAATGCTGGACTGCCGGTTCTCGGATGTATATATCAACTGCCTTGGAATGTGCGTCTTCCTTTGCCTTCCATTCCTCATACTGCCGCGTCTGAAAGATGCCATGGTAAATCTCAACTATCCTACAAAATAAAGGGAGTCTGCTATGAGAAAACTGAATCTGCAAAACCTGAGCACCGCCCTGAACCAGATGCTGGCAATTACCTGGAAGGAGATCAAAACCATCTTCTCCGACAGCGGCGTACTTCTGATTCTGATTATCGCAGGCATAGGTTATCCGCTCCTCTACAGCACGGTCTATCTGGGCGAAAGCGTAGATGAAATACCTGTAGGAATAATAGATGAATGTGGAACGGCCTACAGCAGAAGCTTTGCTTCCAAGATAGATGCAACAAGAGAGGTATCGCTGAGTTCATGCATAAACATGGACGAGGCAATAAGCAAAATGAAAACCAGAGAAATCCATGGTATAATAGTTATTCCAAAAGATTTCAGCAAAGACATCCAGACCTCAAAACAGACAACCGTATCGCTCTATGTAAACATGGCTACATTCTTCATTTACAAGAATATAGCCCTGGCCTGCAACTATGTGATGCTGGAGGAGAACAAAAACATCCAGATCCGCAGGCTCTCCGCAGAAGGCCTTACCGAGCAGGAAGCTCTCTCAGGCGCCGAGCCCCTGCGCAACAAGATGAACATACTCTTCAACGAGGGCAACGGCTTTGCCAGCTTCTTTGTTCCCGGTGTTCTGGTCCTGATTATTCACCAGCTGCTGTTTTTGGGTATCGGAATGGTATCCGGTACAAGGAGAGAAGAAAACGCAAACCGTAAACTCTCCCAGATAGAAGACCCGTCTAAGAAAAAAGTTTACAGATACATTTTGGGCCAGGGAGCTGCATACCTTCTTATCTACTCCCTCATTTCTGCCTACATCCTCATTCTGGTTCCCCGTCTGTTCGGTTTGCCGCACTATGCATCGGCCTGGGACATCTACAGGCTGCTGCTGCCCTTCCTTCTGGCAGTGATATTCTTTTCTCAGACATGGTCTGTCTTCATCCGCAACAGAGAAACCGGAATGGTAATGTTCCTGTTCTTCAGCGTCATACTCCTGTTCCTCAGCGGAATCGTATGGCCGTTCAGCAGTTTTCCGGCTTTCTGGAAAGCCTTTGCCTGCATATTTCCGGCAACCTTTGGCGTAGAAGGTTTTATCAAGATAAACTGCATGGGAGCAGACTTTTCCGTCATAATGCCGGAGTTCATCGGACTCTGGATTCAGGCAGTGGTTTACTTCATCACCGCATGTTTCTCCTTCAGATACATCAACAAGTAAACTTTTTTAATTACATTTGTCCCCTTCAAAAAAGATTGTAAGCAGATATTATTCATATTTAAGATTTAAAAACAATGGCTACCAAGAAATACAGAGTAGAATCCGACCTGCTGGGAGAACTCAAAGTTCCCGCAGAGGCATATTATGGCGTTCAGACTCAGAGAGCGCTCAACAATTACAAGATTTCAGGTATCAGGATGTGCGACTATCCTGATTTTGTTGTGGCAATAGCTTATGTAAAGCTTGCTGCAATTCAGGCAAACAACGAGCTCGGCGTAGTGGACAACACCATTACAAAGGCCGTAGTAAAGGCCTGCAAAGAAATCATTGCCGGCAAGATGCACGACAACTTCCCCATTGACATGCTTCAGGGCGGCGCCGGCACTTCAGTTAACATGAACGCAAACGAGGTGATTGCAAACCGCGCACTGGAAATCATGGGCAAAGAAAGAGGAGACTACAAGTTCTGCTCACCTAACGACCACATCAACTGCGCTCAGAGCACCAACGATGCCTATCCCACAGCTCTTCACCTTACAATCGTGATGATGAACAAGAAACTCATAGAAAGCCTTAAGGCCCTGATAGCTTCGTTCAAGGCTAAGGCAAAGGAGTTTGACAAGATCATCAAGATGGGAAGAACCCAGCTCCAGGATGCCGTTCCTATGACTTTGGGTCAGGAATTCAAGGCTTTTGCCGATTCTCTGGAAGAAGAAATAGAGAATCTCGAATACAACAAGAAGAAACTCTATGCAATTAACATGGGCGGAACCGCCATAGGTACCGGACTCAATGCAACTCCCGGGTTTACAAAGCTTTGCTGCAAGAAGCTGGCTGAACTGACCGGTGAGCCTTTTGCTCCTGCAAAGAACCTTGTAGCTGCAACTCCAGACACCGCCGGTTATGTAGGATATTCCGGAGCCCTCAAGAGACTGGCCGTAAAACTTTCAAAGGTTTGCAACGACCTCCGTCTGCTGGCATCGGGTCCAAGATGCGGTCTTGGAGAAATCAACCTTCCTCCAAAGGCTCCCGGATCTTCAATCATGCCCGGCAAGGTTAACCCCGTAATTCCCGAAGTTACAAATCAGGTTTGCTTCAAGGTTATCGGTAACGACACCGCCGTTGCTTTTGCAGCAGAGGCAGGTCAGCTCCAGCTCAATGTCATGGAACCTGTAATCATTCAGTGCATCACGGAAAGCATTACCTGGATGAGCAACGTAATGAATACTCTCAGAGTTGAGTGTGTTGACGGCATCACCGCAAATGCAGACCATTGCATGGACCTTGTAAAGAACAGCATCGGTATCGTAACCGCCCTCAATCCTTACATCGGCTACAAGGCAAGCACCAAGATAGCCAAGGAGGCTCAGCAGACCGGAGGCAGCGTTTACGACATAGTTCTTGAGCAAAAGGTCATGACCAAGGCAAAACTTGACGAGGCCCTCAGCCCCAAGAACATGCTTGCCCCTCGCAACTACAAGAAATAGAATATATTGTAAGGCAGCTCTTTCAGAGTTTGCCTTCCTCTTTTAGGGCGGCGTTGAAGCAGTGGCGGCAAAGTGGCTCATATTTGTCCATTTCGCCGATAAGCACTTGCTCGTCAGCGCCGGCTCCTTTTACAGAAGGAAGGCGGTGAGAATGTTGTGCCGGCTGCCCGCAGCGCACGCAGATGGCGTGAACCTTGGTAATATGTTCCGCTCTTGCCAAAAGTGCAGGCATAGGCCCGAAAGGATTGGCCAGATAGTCCATGTCCAGACCGGCCACAATAACACGCACGCCCCTGTCGGCCAGGATATTGCACACCTCAACTATACCGTCGTCAAAGAACTGGACCTCGTCTATGCCTACAACATCCACATCCGTTGCATAGAGCAGGACGTTCTGCGATGAATCTACGCTGATAGACTGTATTGATTTGCCCTCGTGGCTGACCACATCGGTTTCTGAATAGCGGACATCTATGCCGGGCTTGAAAATCTGCACTCTCTGATGGGCAAAATTAGCCCTCTTGAGCCTGCGTATAAGCTCCTCTGTCTTGCCTGAAAACATACTTCCGCAGATAACTTCAAGCCAACCAGCCTGTTTTGGACTTTCGAGAAACATTTTGCATTATATTTGTACTGAATACAAATATAGGAAATATCGTGCACCGCCTATATTCAAAACAAAAATTAAAGTTATGGAAGAGAAAAAAGGTATTCTGTCTGCTCTTGCTGAAACTCTCAAGCAATACGAGCTGAACCAGTCGGACAACAAGGAAAGTCTGGCTATTGCCCTGGAAGAAAAGCTGGATGAGATTGCCAAGATGATTTCTTCTCTCAGCGACAGGGTTGACCATCTGAGCAGCCGCGTCAACCACATAGGAGACAAGGTGGATGAACTTTCAGCAGCGGAGCCCCGACAGAAGGAAGAGCTTTCTCCGGAACCGGTGTTTGACGCCGAAGAAGTGGACAGCAGTTTCCATCTTCCAGAAGACGAATTTGAGACAGAAGATCCGGTGTTTGAGGATGAAGAGCCTGACTTTGAGGAAGAGGAAAACATTCCGGAGGAAGAAGTTGAAGAAGAGGAAGTTGAAGAGCAACCCGAGGCAGAAGAAGTTGCAGAGGAACCTGAAGCAGAGGAAGTTGAGGAAGAGGAAACTGAGACAGAGGAAGAGGAAACTGAGACGGAGGAAAATATCGCTGAGGAAGAAGTGCAGGAGGAACAGAAGGCGCAGAGAGACTGGTACGACTGGGAGGTAGATTATCCGGCCGAATATGTGGAAGACCTGATGGGCAGCATGGGCATAAACGACAAACTGGAATTTATGAGAGAGCTGTTTGGCTCAGACCCGCAGATATTTGACCGCCAGATGAAGGAGATAGACTCTATGCCCAACTTTAAGGCCATTGTAAGTTTCTTCCGTCAGGCACATCCGGATTGGGATCAGGAAAGCGATACCGTTTACCGGTTCTACATGCATATCCGCCGCAAATTCAGAAACTGAGATGGAAAGCGGAAAACTGTACCTTGTGCCCACTCCTGTGGGAAATCTTGAAGACATAACGCTCAGGGCCTTGCGGGTCCTCAAAGACGTGGATGTAATTTACGCCGAGGACACCCGTACAAGCAGCGTTCTTCTGAAAAAGTACGGCATATCCACTCACATGGAGAGTTACCATAAGTTCAACGAACACAAGAAGACGGAAAGCATCTGCTCCAGAATTCTGGAGGGGGCAAACGCAGCCCTTATCACCGATGCCGGCTCGCCCGGAATTTCGGATCCGGGGTTTCTGATTACCCGCGCCTGCATCCAGAGCGGCATCCAGGTAGAGGCCCTGCCGGGAGCAACCGCCTTTGTTCCTGCCCTTACGGAGAGCGGGCTGCCTACAGACCGCTTCATATTCGAGGGCTTTCTGCCGCAGAAGAAAGGCCGGCAGACAAGAATCCGCCAACTGGCAGAAAACAACGCAACATCAATAGTTTACGAATCGCCATACAGGTTGCTCAAACTTTTGGAGGCCCTCCGCCAATATGCAGGCGGAAGCCGGAATGCAGCCGTATGCCGCGAAATCAGCAAAATTCATAACGAGTGTAAAAGGGGCACGCTGGACGAACTGATAGCATGGTTCGGGGCCAATGAGCCCAAGGGAGAAATTGTAGTAATAATTGAAGGGAAAGAAAATGGGAAAGATGAGGAAGAAGAATTTGGAAGGGACGAGTACGTCAAGAAACAAGGAAAGAAAACAGGTAAGTGAAACAACTGCAAGAGGCGTAATTGGACTGATGGCTCTGATATTCGTATTTCAGGCCGTTACATTCATTCTGCACAAATGCCAGACAGAGACTGTTACTCAGACTCCTGAGGCCCGGGCGGCAGACTCCGCCGCCACTGGTAACCGTCTGTTTGACTTTAACCCTAACACCATTGGGGCAGACAGTCTGCAAATGCTTGGGTTTTCTGAAAAACAGGCTCTTACAATTATCCATTACCGGCAAAAGGGCGGCAGGTTCAGAAAAAAGGAAGACTTTTCCAAGATGTATGTCGTAGGCCCCGAAAAATATGCTGAGCTTGAGCCCCACATAAAGCTGCCGGATACAAAGTCTTCCAAAGAAACCGTACGTGACATTCCTGCCAAGGCAAAGGACAATGTAAAAAGTCCAAAGCCTGTAACCAGCGCAAAACATACAAAGGCAGAAACCAGCGTGAATTATCCTAAGACGGAAACCGTAAAAGATTCCTCAAAAGCAGAAGACAAAGCCGATAACGCCGGACTTTGGAGCGGAAAAAACTATAACAACGTATGTATAGACCTCAACGAAGCAGACAGTGCCGCAGATCGGAAGAGCGTCGTGTAGGGAAA